>NZ_JBSFHN010000050.1:0-48148 GCF_053597115.1 Streptomyces sp. NPDC001515 | reverse complement strand
GGGGGCTGGGGCTTCGTGTTGTGTACGCCGTGCGGTAGCCGGTCTCTGCGGCGTGGATCGGTGGCGGCGGCGCGGAATAATACGTCTTTATGCTCAAGAAACGGCAGGCTTCCGTGACTTGGGTGGGTTGTCAGTGCTCGCCTCTACGCTCTGGAACTCAGACCTGAGACCAGTTCGTGGAGGCACGGTGTGGACCTGCGGAAGCTGAGCGATCTCTACGAGCCGGTTGTGGTACGGGCACTGGAGACGCTGTGGGGGAAGTCGCGGGAGCGGGCCGGGGGAAGCACGAACCTCCTGATGGCGCACCTGCTGGATACGGCGGCGGTCGCGGAGCTGTTGTGGGACGACTTCCTCGCGCCCTCGACGCGGTCGGCCCTGGACGGCGTCGCGGGCGGGCCCGAGGGTGGCCGGCGGCTGTTCGCCTGGATCTGCGGCGTTCACGATTGCGGCAAGGCCACGCCGACACATCAGCGTCTTTGGCCGGAAGGCGCCGAGGCCGTGGGGCGGGCCGGGCTGACGTGGGTGGAGAGGAGCGCCGTCGCGGGGGCGAAGCAGCAACGGCGCTGGCGTCACGACTGGGCCGGTGGACTGATGACGCGCGAGCTCCTGGCCGAAGCGGGTTGGGGCGGCGAGCAGGTCGATTGGGTCTGGCCCCTGGTGGCGGGGCACCACGGTGCCTTTCCTTCGCTCCGGGATGTTGGGGAGCCGTCCCACGCGAAGGGGCAGCTGAGGGGAAAGGGGGTCTGGCGTCGGGCTCAGCAGGCACTACTCGATGTGTTCACACGAGAGCTCGGGTTTGCGGGGCTCCGTGAGGCGGAACCGGTGGTGGCTCCGTCCCGGGCGCTTCAGCTGCAGCTCAGCGGTCTGGTCGTCATGGCGGACTGGATCGCGAGCGACGAGCGCTTCTTCGTGGGCATGGACGACCTGGCGCTGGTGGGTCTGAGCGCTTCTCGCGAGCGGGCCGTCTCGGCGTGGAAGGCGCTGGGGTTGCACGGGGGTTGGGGCGCTCTGGAGGTGCCGGGGCCCGATGAGTTCCGCGACCGATACGGATACGGGCCCCGCCCCTCACAGACGATGGTGATCGAGGCCGCACACCGGATGACCGGCCCGGGAATCGTGGTGGTCGAAGCGCCCATGGGGGAGGGCAAGACCGAGGCGGCACAGGCGGCGGCTCACGTCCTCGCGGCGACGTTCGGCGAGGGCGGAGTGTTCGTGGGAATGCCCACTCAGGCGACCAGCGACCCCATGTTCACCCGCACGCGCCGGTGGGTCGGGGCTGTGGACGAGCGCCTCGCCTCCAGGGTGGTGCTGCTGCACGGCAAGCGGGCGTTCAACCGGGAGTGGAAGGCGCTCCTGGAGGACGCGGACTCGTACGCCGACGAGACGTACTGCGGCGTGGATGAGTTCGGGCTGGCTGACGACCCGTACGGCTCGGGATCCGCCGGCGGGGAGACGCCGGAGCGGCAGGCGCCTGCCGAGTGGTTCCTGGGGGCGAAGCGCGGCTTGCTCGCTCCGTTCGTGGTCGGCACGGTCGATCAGCTTCTGTACGCCGCTACCCGCACGCGGCATGTGATGCTGCGCCTGGCCGGCCTGGCCGGCAAGGTCGTGATCCTCGACGAAGTGCACGCGTGCGACATCTACATGAGCCAGTTCCTCCACGAGGCGCTGTGGTGGCTGGGGCAGGCCCGGGTACCCGTGATCGCGCTTTCGGCGACGCTCGCCCCGGCGCAACGCCAAGGACTGATCGACGCGTACATGGCCGGCGCCGCTTCCCGGGAGGAGCTGAGGGCTGGGGTTCCGAAGCCGTCCGGCTATCCGAGCGTCACAGCGGCGTGGCTGTCGGCCTCCGGCGAGCCGCAGTTTCAGGTGGAGGCCACGGACAGCTGGCGCGAGGACCTTCCCGTCGAGGTGCGGGTCGTCCCCGAGGCGGTCCCCGGTGCGGGGGCCTCCCGTGCGGAGCGGGAACGAGCGCAGGGCGAGGCGGACGCACGGGTGGGCGATCTGCTGGCGGGCGAGCTCATCGACGGAGGAACCGCGCTCGTCATCCGTAATTCCGTCGCGCGAGCCCAGAACCTCTACGCAATGCTGCGCGAGAGGTTCGCGCACGACGAAGTGCGTCTTCTCCATTCACGATTCACCGTCGCCAGACGTGCCGATCTCACGGAGGAGTGCCTGCGGTTGCTGGGGCCGCAGACACCACGGCCCAGGGACGGCCGGCTGATCCTGGTGGCAACACAGCTCGCCGAGCAGTCCTTCGATGTCGATGCCGACGTGCTGGTCACGGACCTGGCCCCCGTTGACCTGCTGCTGCAGAGGGTGGGCCGACTGCATCGCCACGCGGGCACATGGCGTCCGGAAGGACTGCGGACACCCAAGGTGTTCGTCACGGGCTTCCAGCCACGTGAATGCCGCGAGCCGGCATTCGTCTACGCCAGCGAGAAGATCTACGGAAGCCATCTGCTTCTCCGGACTGCCGCGGTGCTGCCCGAAGCCGGTGAGACGTGGTCGGTGCCGGGAGACGTCCCCCGGCTGGTGGAACAGGTGTACGGAGCGGACTCGGCCCTGCTTCCCGCGGAGTGGCGCGAGGCCGGTGAAGCCGCCCGGCGGGAGCAGGAAGAACGGAACCGGAGCCGTGCCGAGGACGCGCGGCAGTTCCTGCTGACTCCGCACGGCGAGCACGAGAAGCGGACCCTGGCGGGTCTGCACTACGGCGGCTCCACGACGGGCAGTGACGAGAGCTCGTTGCGGGCGGCGGTCCGTGACGGCGACGAATCCGTCGAGGTCGTTCTGGTGGTCAGGGAAGAGGGCGACGAGGTGTTCCGGACGCTGGCAGGGCGAGCCCTCAGTGTCAACGGCGATGTCGCGCCCGAGGTGCTGGACGAAGTGCTCGGTTCGGTGGTGCGGCTGCCGTCGAAGTTCGCTCAAGAGGCATCCGGCCTTTCGCCTCTGCCCGGATGGCACGGGCATCCGTGGCTACGGCGGAGCCGTGCTCTGGTTCTGAACGCCTCCCGTACGGCCCGGTTGGGGGAGGCCACGGTGTCGTACGACAACGAGTTCGGGCTCCGGGAGGTGTGAGCGTGCTCATATCCGCCTGCCCGGTGGGGGCTTGAGTCGTGAGCGCGGACGAGCCGCCGGGCAAGGGCCCGGCGGCTCGGGGCCCCGCGCGGCGCGGGGTCGACGTGATTCCCGGCTCCTTGTGCAAACAGAGAACAGGACCATCCCCTCGCCCCGACCCGTGAGGGTCGGCGGCGGTGGGGTCAACGACCGGATTCTCGCACCTGATTGTGGAGAAACCGTGCGCATGCCCAGGCAGAGCGCTAGCGTTAAACAGAGAACGTTCCATCTGAGGGGGGACTGATGACGTATGGCTTTTCCCTGACGGACGCCCCATGGTTACGCCTGCCGCCGGCTGCGGGTGGGCCGGCACACGATCAGCCGCTGCGCACCGCGCTGCTGGACGCGCATGAGTTCGGTGACCTGGTGGTGGAGATCCCGACCCAGAGGGCAGCGGTGTTCCGTCAGGTTCTGTTGCCCGTCGTGCTGGACGCTCTGGGGCGCCCGGCCGACGAGCGTGCGTGGATGGAGTGGTTCTCGGCCGGCCAGTGGTCGCGGGAACAGCGCCTGAAGCTCGGCGCGTACCTGGATGCGCACAGCGGGCTGTTCGACCTCTTCGACCCCGTGCAGCCCTTCGGCCAGGTCGCCGGGATGCGTACGGCCAAGGACGAGACGAAGA
Organism: Streptomyces sp. NPDC001515; assembly: GCF_053597115.1. Taxonomy (NCBI): domain Bacteria; kingdom Bacillati; phylum Actinomycetota; class Actinomycetes; order Kitasatosporales; family Streptomycetaceae; genus Streptomyces; species Streptomyces sp. NPDC001515. Next base: position 44,415 of record NZ_JBSFHN010000050.1, on the reverse strand, counting down.
ACGCCGGACTGATCGTTGCGACCGCCGCGACCGGCAACAACGTCCCGCTGTTCGCCTCCCGTACGGAGGGGGACGCTTTCTCGCTGACACCGGCACAAGCGGCGCACTGGCTGCTCCACACGCAGTGCTGGGACACCGCCGCGATCAAGACCGGCGTTGTCGGTGATCCGAAGGCGAAGGCGGGCAAGACGGTGGGGAATCCGACCGGTCCGCTTGGGCAGATGGGCGTGACCCTGCTGGTCGGCAAGACCTTGTTCGAGACATTGCTGCTGAACCTGCCGGTGGGCGCACCGCCGACGTCGACCGACCTTCCGCAGTGGAGGAGGCGTGAACCCACGCATCCGCACGCGGCCGGCACCCCGCAGTGGCAGGAGCGGGTGCCTGAAGGACTGCTGGATCTGTGGACCTGGCAGGCCCGCCGGATTCGGCTCTTCCCGGAGGCGACCGATGAGGGCGTGCGGGTGACGCGCGTACTGGTGGCCGCGGGGGACCGCATGCCCCGTACGCCCGAGACCGAGCCGCACACCATGTGGCGCATCGAGCCGACCGGCGGCCGAGGGGCGGGCAAGGGCAAGCGAGCGGCCACGCCCCCGCGCCGCCCCATGCGTCTCCAGCCCGGGAAGGCCGCGTGGCGCGGACTCGACGCGCTCCTGGCGCCCGAGCGGCAGTCCAGGGAGGCCGGGCAGAACACGAGCGGATTCGCCACGAGCAGGGTGCTGGACCAGGCCGGCGCCCTGTCCTTCTACCTTGACGAGGCGTACCCGCTGCGTGTGGAGCTTTCCGGTATCGCCTACGGGAATCAGTCGGCCGTCATCGACGACGTGATGTTCGACGCGTTGCCCCTCCCCGTGGCCGCGCTGGGGGAGGACAGCGACGTACGCTCCGCGCTTCTCGAAGTCGCGGAGCAGGCCGAGCAGTTGGCCGCGGCCGTCAACCACCTCTCGGCCGATCTGCGCCGTGCTCTCGGCACGGAACCGATCCCGTGGGACAAGGGGCAACGTCCGGGCGAGCTCGTGCTGCATGCCCTGGACCCACTGGTGCGACGCCTGCTGGCCGGTATGAGAGGCGTGGACGACCCGGAGCGGATCGAGGCGGGGCAGCTCGCCTGGGAGCAACTTGCCTGGCGCAGGGCCTGGGAGGTGGCCGATCGTCTCCTGCAGGCGGTCCCCGTCGGGGCGTTTCTGGGGAGAAGCGTCTCCCAGGGAGAGGGGAAGCCGGAGCGGACGCACCGCGTTTCGTCGGCCGAAGCGTTCTTCCTCAAGCGCCGAGCGGAGATCCTGCACCGGGCCGACGGCGCACGGAAGGACGACCATGCCCCCGGCGGTCAGTGAGCGGGGCGAAGACCCGCCCCGCATTCGTGCCCGTGAGGCCTCGCCGCTGTCCCGGCCGGGTCGGCCCCGAAGCCGCACGGCATGCCTCGCGCGATACCGCATCCTCACCACGTCTGGACATGATCATGAGCAAAGAAGAGCCCGCGAAGCCGAGGATCTGGCACCGTTACACCGCCGCGGACGGTACCTGGCGCCGTAAGGAGGGCACGGCGGCGGAGAAGCGCCCGCCCGGTGAGGATCTCGCGGTTCTCCGGCGAGGTCTGGGCCGCCCCGCCGGAACCGTGCTGGAAATGTTCCCGTTCTACACCTGCCCCGTCGACGACTACGCCGCACGTCGGGGAGAGGTCTCGGCCGAGCAGGAAGCCGAGCACATCGCGCTCGCCCTCTACGGACTGCACCAGCAGAGCCAGGAACAGCCGATGCACCGTGACGGAGTGGGGCTCGGCCGGGCCGTGCTCGGGCTCCGGCGCCACAAGCGCACGAGCGAGGAGGCGGTCGACTCCCGCTTTCAGCAGGTGTTCTCCGCCACCTCCACGGACACGCTCGCCTTGCGGCTGCGTGGCGTGATCAGTCAGCTCAAGGACATCAAGCAGCCCGTCGACTACAACCGGCTGATCTCCGACATCCACGACTGGCGCCAGCCCGATTCACGCTCGCGCGTACGCCGCCGCTGGGGCCTGGACTACTACGGCTGGACGCAGGGCGCGACGGGCCGGCGCGCCGACGGCTGACCCCCACTGCCTCCGGTGTTCGCGACGGGCGCCATTCCCGCGCGCCCCGTGCCCGCCAGGTGCCGGCCGCCCGGCCACTATCTGTTCACCCGTACACGACTTGGAGCAATCCGATGACTCAGCGCCTCTACATCGACGTACACGTCGTCCAGACCGTGCCGCCCGCCAACCTCAACCGGGACGACCAGGGCAACCCCAAGGAAGCCGTTTTCGGTGGTGTGCGCCGCTCCCGGGTGTCCTCGCAGGCGTGGAAGCGGGCGACCCGTCAGCACTTCGACACGCAGGTTCCCGAGCCCGACCGCGCCACCCGCACCAAGCGCATCTCCCAGGAACTCACGACACGGATCGCGCGGAACACGGGCCTGGAGCGCGACGAATCCGCCCGTCTCGCCGAGGCCCTGCTTGCCCAACTGGGCCTGAGCCAGGGCAAGAAGGCCAGCGACACCGCCTACCTCCTCTTCTACGGGAACGCCCAACTGGACGCCGTCGCAGCCCTCGTGGCCGGCCGCGCGGCCGACCTCGTGGTGTTGGACGACAAGGCCCTGGCCGAAGAAGTCAAGGAGCTTCCCGTCGTGGAGAGCTTCAGCACCGGCCACCCCGTGGGCGTCGCGCTCTTCGGCCGCATGGTCGCCGACATCCCCAAGCTCAACGTGGACGCCGCCGTGCAGGTGGCCCACGCGATCTCCACCCACGAGACGCAGCTCGAGTTCGACTACTTCACCGCCGTCGACGACCAGAACGAACGGGGCGAGACCGGGGCCGGGATGATCGGCACCATCGGGTTCAACTCCGCGACCCTCTACCGCTATGCCACGGTGGGGTTCGCCCAGCTCGTCGAGAACCTCGGCGGTGACACCCCAGCGGCGCTCGATGCCCTCGACGGCTTCCTCGGCAGCTTCGTCCTGTCCGCTCCCACCGGCTATCAGAATTCCTTCGCCCACCGCACCCGGCCGAGTCTTGTCTCCGTCGTCGTGCGCGGGGACCAGCCGGTCAACCTTGTCTCCGCCTTCGAGGATCCCGTCGCGGCCAAGGCCGGCATCCAGGCCGAATCCGCCCGCCGCCTGGCCGTGGCGTACACGGACGAGGCAAGGACATGGGGCGACGCCCCTCTCTACGAGGCGGCCAGCCACATCTTCACCATCGACGAACCGCGTACCAAGGACACGGCTGAAGCCCTCGCTCGTGCGTTCGGTGAATCCGTGCCCTTCGCCGACCTGCGCACTGCCGTGCGCACCCGCATCGCCTCCGCCCTGGGGGAAGAGGCGTGACGCCGCCCGGCCACACCTCCGTACTCCTGCTGCGCCTCGCCGCTCCCCTTCAGTCGTGGGGTGACCGCAGTACGTTCAACCGCCGCGAGACACGCCCGGAGCCGACCAAGTCCGGGGTCGTGGGGCTCCTCGCCGCTGCCGCCGGGCGATCCCGCCACGCCGACGTGGACGACCTCGCCGGACTCGGTCTCGGCATCCGGGTCGACCAGCCCGGCAGTCTCCTGCGCGACTACCACACCGTCAGCGACTACCGGGGCCGGCCGCTGCTGTCCGCCGCGGTGTCCGCCAAGGGCGCGCAGAAGCCCACCTCACCGGCCAAGCGGACGCATATCACTCAACGCTTCTACCTCCAGGACGCCGTCTTCCTCGCAGCCGTCGAAGGCCCCGGCGAACTCATCACGGCCCTCGAATACGCCGTACGTCACCCGGCCTTCCCGCTCTCGCTCGGCCGCCGGTCCTGCGTACCGGCCCAGCCCCTGGTGCTGGGGCAGCGCGCCGGCGCGCTCGAAGAGGTGCTGCGCGCGGAGCCCTGGCAGGTGAGCAGGGCGGTGCGCGACCGGTGGGGGCGCAGGAACGGCAACGCCGCTCACGTGGACCTCTCCGCCACGCTTGACGATCCGGCCGGGGACGAGACCCGCGACGACGTCCCGCTGTCCTTCGCCCCGACGAACCGGACGTTCACCACTCGCCGTATCCGGCACACCTACGTCGCGGCTCCCACCGGGCTCACCCCCGACCCCGAGCACCCCCCGACCACGGGCGGCCACGACCCCTTTGCTCTCCTCGGTTGGTAACTGACATGCCCTATCTCTCCCGCATCCGCATCAACCCCCTGCGTGCCGAGAGCCGCAAGCTCCTGGCCAGTCCACGAGCCATGCACGGCGCGGTCCAAGCAGGCATCCCCGGCGAGCCCGGCCAGTCGCGTACTCTGTGGCGGCTCGACCCGGACAACCCTTACCGTCCCCAGCTGTTCGTTCTCACCGAGGACCGACCTGACTGGTCCCACCTGGTCGAGCGGGCGGGATGGCCCGACGCCGACGGCGAGCACTACGCCGTACGCGACTACGCCCCGCTCCTGCGACAGCTCGCGCCCGGCCGCAGCTTCGCCTTCCGGCTCACCGCCAACCCCGTGCAGAACACCAATCGGCCCGACAAGCCCACCACGCACCAGCAAGCACGCGTCGACGCCGGTTACCGGCGCGGTTTCCGCCTCGGCCACCGCACTGCCGAAGCGCAGCTCACGTGGTTCCTCACCCGTGCGTCTCGATGGGGTTTCGACATCCCCGCGGCCCCGGGCCTCGACGGAACCCACGACACGGCCGGGGCACCGCCGCGCGACATCCGCATCATCGCCCGCAGTCGCCGTTCATTCGGGAAGGGAACTGCGACGGGAACGGGTACGGGAACGGGAACGGGAAGGGCAACGGGAACGGGAACGCCGACGGGGAAGGAGGCCCATGTCGTCATGAACTCCGTCACCTTCGAGGGAAGCCTGCGGATCACGGATCCGGACGTTCTCGCCGAGCGGCTCCTCGGCGGCATCGGCCCCTCCAAGGCTTACGGATGCGGGCTGCTCACCCTTGCCCCTCTCCCCGGAAGGGAATGAACACCCGTGCCCGACATCTGGTGGAAGGCCGACCCCCAGGACCTGCACCGTCTCGTCGACCGTGTCTCCAGCGTCTACGTCGAGCGAAGTCATCTGGACCGGGACGAGAACGCCGTCGTCATCATCAACAAGCGGCAGACCGTCCGGGTACCGGCGGCCATGGTTGCTGTCATGCTTCTCGGCCCCGGAACGCGCGTCACCCACGGAGCGATCCGCCTGCTCGCCGATTCCGGCACCGCTGTGTGCTGGGTGGGTGAACAGGGCGTCCGTATGTACGCGGCCGGGCTCGGGCCCAGCAGGGGCGCCGGCCTTCTGCACCGCCAGGCATGGCTCGTCACCCGGCCCAAGGAACGCCTTGCCGTCGCCCGTGCCATGTACAGCATGCGCTTTCCCGGCGAGGACGTCTCCGCCCTCACCATGCAGCAACTCCGCGGACGCGAAGGCACACGCATCCGCAAGTTGTACAAGGCCCAGGCCGACCGGGCCGGAGTCCCTTGGAACGGCCGGGTCTACAAACCCGGGGACGCGTTCGCGGCGGGTGACGACCTCAACCGGCTGCTGTCTGCGGCCAACGCCGCTCTCTACGGCATCTGCCATGCCGTCATCATCGGACTGGGCGCCAGCCCGGGGCTCGGCTTCGTCCACACGGGCAAAGCCACATCCTTCGTCCTGGACATCGCCGACCTCTACAAGGCCGAGTACACCATTCCACTCGCCTTCGACCTGGCCGCGCAGGGCCTCACCGAGGAACGCGACGCCCGACTTGGGCTCCGTGACCTCATCGCCCGCGACAAGCTTCTCGGCCGTATCGTCACCGACGTCAAGAATCTGCTCACCCCGGAGGGAGCGGACTTCGAGGATCCCGAGGCCAATCTCCTGTGGGACGAGAACCGGGGGTCCGTTCCCGGAGGTACCAACTACGCCGACCGGACCGATGACATGTCGGCACATGGAATGCCCGACAACCACATCGCGATCATCGGACCCGATCTCGACGACCCCGAAGCCGCATCATGACCGTGATCATTCTCGTCGCGGCCCCGGAGGGCCTTCGCGGGCACCTCACCCGGTGGATGGTCGAAGCCAGCGCCGGCGTATTCGTCGGCAACCCCAGCCGTCGCATCCGCGATCGTCTCTGGGAACTGCTGGCCACGCGTATCGGCGACGGCCAAGCCATCCTCATCGAACCAGCGGCCAACGAACAGGGATGGGCCGTCCGCACCGCAGGCCGAGACCGCTGGCAGCCTGTCGACTTCGACGGACTGATCCTCTCGGCCCGCCCCAAGAAGCAACTGAATGAAAACAGCCCTTCGGCCCGATAGAACCCCAGCTCAAGAAGTGTCGGCCCCGCGCCTGCGGGGATGGTCCGAACGGGAGGGCGTCGGCGCGGCGGGCGCAGGAGTCGGCCCCGCGCCTGCGGGGATGGTCCGGACACCAGCGTCGGGAACTTGCCCAGCTTGTCGTCGGCCCCGCGCCTGCGGGGATGGTCCGTGGCCGGGCATGGCCCACGGGGCGCACTCCCCGTCGGCCCCGCGCCTGCGGGGATGGTCCGACGTGCCAGCCGCGCTCGGCGGCGGCCAGTGCGTCGGCCCCGCGCCTGCGGGGATGGTCCGGGTGTATGCAGCACCTCTCCGTAGTGCCATGAGTCGGCCCCGCGCCTGCGGGGATGGTCCGGTCCTCGCCACCCCGCGCGGGCGCGGCACCCAGTCGGCCCCGCGCCTGCGGGGATGGTCCTGACGGCGACTCGTCCAGCGGCGCTCAGCAGGTGTCGGCCCCGCGCCTGCGGGGATGGTCCGACGCCGTCGCGCGCCACCATGTCCGCCGCGCGGTCGGCCCCGCGCCTGCGGGGATGGTCCGGAGCCGGAAGCGGGACACACCGGGGTGGGGAGACGGTGGGACTGCCGGGCCCTGTTCGCGGGGGTGGGGCCGGGGTGTCTGGCCGTCCCGTCGATACCATCCCCTGTGACCGAATCCCTGACCGAGCCCACCGATGCGGCCGACGAGCCGACGCCGCGGCGGCGGATACTCGCCGACCTGACGCCCCTGCGGATCTCGCCGGACTACCGGCGGCTGTGGTTCGGGAACACGGTGTCGTGGGTGGGGCAGGGGATGACCTCGCTGGCGGTGTCGTTGCAGGTGTACGACCTGACGGGGTCGGCGTTCTCGGTGGGGTTGATCGGGTTCTGCTCGTTGGTGCCGCTGGTGGTGTTCGGGCTGTACGGCGGGGCGATCGCGGACACGGTGGACCGGCGGAAGCTGGGGCTGGTGAGTGCGGCCGGATCGTTTCTGTTGTCCGTCGGGCTGTTCGGGGTCACCGTGGCCGGGGTGGAGCGCGTGGGGCTGCTGTACGGGGTCGTGGCGCTCCAGGCGGTGTGCTTCGCGCTGAACTCGCCGGCGCGCAGCTCGATGATCGCGCGGCTGCTGCCGGCCGAGCAGTTGCCCGCGGCGAACGCGCTGTCCTCGATGACCAGCACGACGGGGATGCTGCTGGGGCCGATGCTGGGCGGGCTGGTGGTCGGCTGGTGGGGGTACCGGGCGGCGTACGGGGTCGACGCGATCACGTTCACGGCCTCCCTCTACGCGATGTGGCGGCTGCCCGCGATGCTCCCCGACCGGGGCGAGGGAGAGGCGGGGACCGCGAAGCGGGCCTCGGTCCTGGACGGGCTGCGCTTCCTGGGCACGCGGCCCAACCTGCGGATGACGTTCTTCACCGACCTGTGCGCGATGGTGCTCGCCCACCCCCGCGCCCTGTTCCCCGTAGTCGCCGGGCTCTGGTACGGGGGCGACGCGAAGACCACCGGGCTGCTCGTCGCGGCTCCGGCGCTCGGGGCGCTCCTGGGCGGGGTGTTCTCCGGCTGGCTCGGGCGGATCCGGCGGCACGGGCGGGCGGTGCTGTTCGCCGTGGCGAGCTGGGGCGCGGCCGTCGCCGTCTTCGGGCTGACCCGGCAGCTCTGGCTCGGGCTGGTCTTCCTGGCGCTCGCGGGCGCCGCGGACACCACCTCGATGGTCTTCCGGAACACCATGCTCCAGGCCGCCGTGCCGGACGAGATGCGCGGCAGGCTCCAGGGGGTGTTCATCGTCGTGGTGGCGGGCGGCCCGAGGCTCGGTGACTTCCTCGCCGGGTCCGTCGCGGATCTGGCCTCGCCGGGCTGGGCCGTCACCGGCGGCGGGATCGCGTGCGTCCTCGCCGTGGGACTGCTGGCGCTACGGTGGCCCGGGTTCGCGCGCTACGACGCGCGCGCCCCCGAAGCCTGACCCGTGGCCCGGGCCGGCTCGGCTCCGGGTACGTGAGGCGGCCGTACGCCCCCGGCTTGAGGCGCACCCCGGGGCCCGGTCCGGCTCCGGGGTACGTAAGGCCGTGCACCCCCCGAAGCCTGACTTGTCGCCCCCGGGCCGGCTCGGCTCCGGGTACGTGAGGCCGCGCCCCGAGTCTGACTCGCGGCCGGGCCCCGTCCATCCCCGGCGGCCCGTGAGGACGCCCGCGCCCCCCGAGACCTGAACCGGGGCCGGAGCCCGGGGCCGGACACAGGCCGCGCGGTCAGGACACGTCCGTGAGTGCCGGCATGTCGCCGCCCGTCGTCGTGCCGTCGATCAGCGAGAACGGGGCGCCCTGCGGGTCGGTCAGGGCGGCGAAGCGGCCGAACGGGATGGTGAGCGGGCCGAAGCGGAGCGTCGCGCCGAGGGACTGCGCCTTCGCCACCGCCTCGTCGCAGTCGGGCACGGTGAAGTACACGTTCATATACGGCGGAACCTCCGGCGGGAAGTCCTCCGTCATCTTCATCCGGCCGAGCACGGGATCCGCGCCCAGGTCGTACAGGGTGAAGTCGACGGCGTCGTCCTCCATGCGCTTGACGCCGTATCCGAAGACGGCCGGGAAGAAGGCGTCGGCCTTCTCCGGCTCCCGGGTGAAGATCTCGGCCCAGCTGTAGGCGCCGGGCACCGCGCGGGCCTCGAACCCCTGGTGGGTGCCGGGCTGCCAGACGCCGAAGGCGGTCCCGCCGGGGTCCGCCGCCAGCACCATCGTGCCGAACTCGCCGACTCGCATCGGCTCCACCAGGACCGTGCCGCCGTGCTCGCGGATCTTCGCGGCGGTGGCCCCGGCGTCCGGCGAGGCGAGGTACAGGCACCACGCCGACGGCACGTCGTGGTCCGGAGGCGGCGGCATCAGCGCGGCGACCGCCCTGCCGTCCACGAACGCCTGGGTGTAGTCGCCGAACTCGGGCGACGACTCGCCGTACGTCCACCCCAGCAGCTCACCGTAGAAGCGCTTGGCGGCGTCGAGGTCGGCGAACGTCGCGTCGGCCCAGCACGGTGTGCCCTCCGGCTCTGCGGCCATGACCGGTCATCTCCTCAGTCGTCAGTCGATGGACGGCCCCCCTCGCCACGTTAGGGCCTTCGTTCGGATCATGCTGGGCTCGCGGGGTGTGGCACGCGTGTCTGCGGCGTTGTCGTCGGTTGCCAACGCTCCGCGTTGACGCCCTCCTCCGCCTTGCAGCCCCACGCACCACACCCCGCTCCCTGATCCAGCCTGATGCGAACGAAAGGCCCTCTTCACCCCGGCCTGCCCTCGCGCGCCGACGCGCTCCCGCCCTCCGTGGGCGCCGCCCCGACGACCGAGCGGGCCACCCCCAGCTCCACCAGGTCCTGCGGGCGCAGCCGCAGCTGGTCGGCGGTGGCCCGCACCCGGTCGGGGGAGCGTTTGAGGATCGCCGCGGCCAGCTCGGGGGCGATGACCGAGAAGTAGCTGTCCGCCGTCACATGGGTGTTGTCCGGGGACGCCAGGGCCAGCGCCCCGCCCGAACCGCCCTCCCCGATCACCAGGGTCGTGACCGGGACCCGGGCCGCCGCGATCGCCGCGAAGGCGTCCGCGATGGCCGGACCCGCCCCGCTCCGCTCGGCCTCCGCGTCGTTGGCCGCGCCCGGGGTGTCGACCAGGGTGAGGACCGGGACGCCCAGCCGGTCGGCCAGCCGGATCACCCGGGCCGCCGTCCGGTAGCCCGCGGGCCGGGTCGCCGTACCGCACTGCGCGACGTACGCCACGGGTGCGCCGTCCCGCAGCCCGAAGCCGCACAGCAGGCCCGGGTCCCGGCCGCCGCAGCGGTCGCCGCTCAGCTCCATCCGCAGGTCGAAGTAGGCGTCCAGATAGGTGCGGGCACGCGGCCGGTCCGCGCTCCGGGCCCGCAGCACCGCGTCCCATCCGGTCCGGGGCAGCTCCGTCGCGAGGGGGGCGGAGGGGACAGGGGCGGGTGAGGGGCGTGAGGCGGCGGGCCCTCGTGCGCCCGCCGGCTCCAGCAGGCGCAGCCAACGGCCGACCGCCTCCCGCAGCTCCTCCGGCGCCACGATCGCGTCGATCTGGCCGGCGGCGAACTGGCCCTCGGCGGTGTACGCGGACGGGTCGGCGTCGGGCGGCCGGACGCGGGAGCCGGCGAAGCCGACCTGGGCCCCGGGCAGCGCGAGGATCACATCGGCGCCCGCGCCGAGGGTCGCCCAGCCGCCGCCGGTCGTGGGGTCGCGCACCACCGCGATCTGGGGCGGGCCGGCCGCCCGGAGGCGGGCCGAGGCGCGGGCCACCCGGTGGAGCTGGGTGAGGGCGATCATGCCCTCCTGCATCCGGCTGCCGCCCGTCGCGATCAGGGAGACGAGGGGCAGGCCCCGTCGGGCGGCCTCCTCGTACGCGGCCTCCAGACGGTCGCCGGTGCGCTGTCCGAGCGAGCCGCCGAGGAAGCCGAACTCGAAGGAGATCAGGACGCAGCGCCGCCCGCCGACGGTGGCGAGGCCGTGCACGACGGACTCCCGTTCGCCGGTGCGGGCGGTCGCCCGGTCGCGGGAGTAGGCGTACCCCTCCCAGCCGAGCGGTCCGTCGCCCGCGGTGGTCTCGACCGGGGCGGTGGACTCGGTGAAGTCGTCGGTGAGCGCGGCGACGGCCGCGCGGGCCGTCCCGCCCGCCGCCCGCTCAGCCATGGAGCGACCGCTTCATGATCTTGCCCAGGTCGTTGCGGGGAAGGGCGTCCAGATAGCGGACCGTGCGGGGGCGCTTGTGCGGGGAGAGCTGGGCGGCGACATGAGCGGCCAGTTCGTCGGCCGGTGGCGGGGCGGCCGGATCGGCCGGGACGACCCAGGCGACGACGCGTTCGCCCAGATCGGGGTCCGGTTCGCCGGTGACGGCGGCCTCCCGGACGCCCGGGTGGTCCAGCAGGGCGTTCTCGATCTCCCCGGCACCGATCTTGTAGCCGCCGCTCTTGATCAGGTCGGTGGCCTTGCGCCCGACGATCCGTACGTAGCCGTCGGGGTCGAGCGTGGCCATGTCGCCGGTCCGGAACCAGCCGTCCTCGGTGAGCGCGGCGGCGGTGGCGTCGGGGCGGTTGAGATAGCCGGTGAACAGGTTCGGCCCGCGCACCTGGATCTCCCCGATGGCCGACGGATCGTCCAGCGGGGAGCCGTCCTCCTCGACCAGGCGCAGTTCCACGCCGCGCAGCGGGGCGCCGACCGTGCCGGGGCGCGGCGCGCCGTCGGCCCGTACGCCCGTGTTCATCAGGGTCTCCGTCATCCCGTACCGCTCGATGACCCGGCGGCCGGTCGCGGCGGCGATCCGTTCGTGGTCGTGGACGGGGAGCGCGGCCGAGCCGGAGACCAGCAGCCGGGCGCCCGCCAGGGCCTTGGCCAGACCGTCCGGACCGGCCGGGTCCGCAAGCGCTTCCGCGAGCCGGTGGTACATCGTCGGGACGCCGAAGAGCATCGTGCCGCCGTCGTTCAGCTCCCGGGCCACGCCCTCCGTGGAGAACCGGCCGAGATGGCGCACCGAGCCGCCCCGCCGCAGCGGGCCGAGGACACCGAGGATCAGCCCGTGGACGTGGAAGAGGGGCAGCGCGTGCACGAGGACGTCGTCGCCGGTCCACTGCCAGGCGTCCTCCAGCGCGTCCAGCGACGCGGCGATCGCCCGGCGCGGCAGCAGGGCGCCCTTCGGGGGGCCGGTGGTGCCGGAGGTGTAGACGATGAGGGCCGGGGACTCGGGGGAGGGCTCGGGCCGGGCCGGGCCGGCCGGGTCCTTGGTGGTCGTGGCCACGTCGATGCGCCGCAGTCCGGCCAGCGCGGGCGGCAGGGTCTCGCCCTCGGCGGCCAGCACGGCGGCGGGGGCGCTGTCGGCGACGATGTGGGCCAGCTCGCGCGCGCCCGTCTTCGGGTTGAGGGGGACGGCGGGCACGCCCGCGCGCAGCGCGGCCACCACCGCGACCACGGTGTGCGCGGTGGGCAGCGCCCACACGGCTACCGGTCCCGGAGTGGGGAGTTCGGCGGCCAGCGCGTCCGCCGCGGCGGCCAACCGCGCGTAGGACAGGGAGGTTTCGTCGAAGCGGACGGCCTCGCGGGCCCCCGCGGATCCGGTCGGGTCCTGGAGTGCAGGCAGAAGTGGCATCACCCTGCGCACCCTAGAGCGGTGAAGCGCTTCCGACCCTCGAATGTGCCTCGAAGCACGCCCCGACAGGGGTGGGCTCCGGGGTGGACGACCGGGGCGCCGCCGTTCCCGTACGCGGAGGGAAGGCCGTTCAGGCGGAGACTTTTGAGGCGCGGACCGTTCAGGCATGGACCGGTCAGGTCAGGCGTAGCCGGCTCTGGCACAGATCGGTCAGGTCAGGCGCAGGCCGTTCGGGCATGGCCGGTCAGGCGTCGCGCCGGATGTTCCGCATGCGTCCGTACGCGTACACGCAGCCCGCCAGTGCCAGATCGGACAGCAGCATGAAACCGATCGAGTACGAGCCCTTCGCGCTGTAGATCGCGCCCATCACCAGGGGCGGCACGAAGCCGCCGAGGCCGCCCATGGCGCCGACGATGCCGGTCACGCTGCCCACCTTGGCCTGCGGGGTGACCTGGGAGACCAGGGCGAAGACACTGCCGCTGGAGGTGCCGAGGCCGGCCGCCATGCAGAGCAGCGCGATCGTGCCGCCGGGCGAGAGATCGGGGTCGAATGCCTGCACGATCGCGGTCACCGCCGCGAGGCCCAGCGCGGCGGACGTCACGACCGCCGGGTGGATCCGGTCCGAGAGCCAGCCGCCGATCGGCCGGAAGATGACCGTGACCAGGGCGAACCCGGCCGCCTTGGTACCGGCGTCGGTCGGCGTCAGCTCGTACCAGGTCTTCAGGTACGTCGGCAGATAGACGCCGAACGCCACGATGCCGCCGAAGCCGATCGCGTACAGCGCGGACAGCTCCCAGGTCACCCGCAGTCTGCTCGCCGAGCCCAGCCGCTTGGCCAGCGAGTCCGTGGGCACCTTGCGGTCCGGATGGTCGCTGACCAGCACCGCCGCGAGTGCCGCGTACACGACGAGGGCGCCGGCGACCACGAGGAACGGCAGGTTGTCGCCGTGCTTGGCGATGCGCGGGGTGAAGTACCCGGAGAGCGCGACGCCGCCCATGCCCATGCCGAAGACACCGAGCGCCAGGCCCCGGTCGGAGGGCGGGAACCACGAGTTGACCAGTGGGATGCCGATGGCGAACGTGGTGCCGCCCAGGCCCAGGAGGAAGCCCACGGCCAGCATCGCGCCGTAGGAGTCCTTCGCCGGGATCAGCAGCACCACCGGCACGATGGTCAGCGCCGAGACCAGCGGGAACATCAGCCGGGCGCCGTACTTGTCGGTGAGCGCGCCCACCGGGATGCGGCCCAGCGAGCCGACCAGCACCGGCACCGCCACCAGCAGCGACTGCTGGAAGGAGCTGAGGCCGAGCCGGTCCTTGTAGTCCGCGGACATCGGCGCGATCAGGTTCCACGCCCAGAAGGTGAGCGCGAAGCCGATCGTGGCCATCACCAGGTTGCGGTAGGCGCCGGAGGGCGGGGCGCCGGCCGGGGCGAGGGGCTGCTTGGCGGCTGTTTCCACAGCAACAGTCAAGGGCCGGTGCCGGTCACCGGCCCGCCGGACTGGGCCGAACGGGGAGGCCGGACGGCCGCCGGGAGCGGGTCGCGCGGGGGACGAAGGCGGGTCGTGCGGGGAGGCCGGACGGCGGCCGGGGCGGGCCCTGCGGAGAGGGCTGAGGCCCGCCGGGGGCGAGGCTCAACCCCCTCCGCAGTCGCAATCCGGAAGAAACTGGGACAATCGCGGTATGGATCGTCTGGACAGGGAAATCCTCGGCGCCCTCCAGGAGGACGCACGGATCTCGTACCGCGACCTGGGCGCACGGGTCGGGCTGAGCGCCAACGCGGCCGCCGACCGGGTGCGCCGGCTGCGCCGCGACGGCGTCATCCGGGGCTTCACCGTGATCATCGACCCGGCCGCCGACACCCGGACCGGCCTCGTCGTCTTCATCGACGTCAGCCTGCGGACGGACACCACCCACGAGGTCTTCGAACGGGCCGTGCTCACCCTCCCCGGGATCACCGAGGTGATCCACGTGACGGGCGCCCACGACTACCTCGTCCGGGCCACGGCCGCCGACACCGCCGCACTGGACGGGCTGCTGCGCCGCCTCAAGCGCGAGGCGGGCGTCGCCCACTCCAGCACCCGGATCGCCCTCAGGGCCGGAACCGGGCCGTGATCCGGGCCGTGGTAGGGCCGTGATCAGGGCCGCCGTGGATCAGGACTCCTGGAGCGCCTCCTGCCACGTCACCGGAGGCACCCACGCACCGTCCGGCCCCCGGCCGTCGTCCGCGACCGACAGCCGGACTGCCGGGCGGCCGTCCGGCAGCACCGCCGTCGCGTCCACCTCCACCTCGATCGCCGACACCCCGCTGTGCCGGTGCGCGGCGGCCAGCGCCCCGCGCAGCGCCGCCAGCAGCCGGTCCGCGACGGCCCCGCCGACCAGGGCGTCCACCGCCCCGTCGAAGTGCACGGACGGCGGGAAGCCGAGCAGCGCGGCCGCCCCGCCGGTCTCCCGCAGCACCTGGCCCCGGAAGGTCGTCGGGGCCTCGGCCGGCGGCTGCTGAAGGGCGAAGATCGCGGTCCGCACCTCCTGGATCGTGGAGTCCAGCTCGTCCACGGCCCGGCCGAGCAGGTCGTCCGTCTCGGCGGCGGCGGTCCGCCGCCGGGTGGACTCCAGCATCATCTCGGTGGCGAAGAGCCGCTGGACGACGAGATCGTGCAGATCGCGGGCGATCCGATCCCGGTCCTCGTAGACCGCCAGCTGTTCGCGGTCGTGCTGGGAGTCGGCCAGCACCAGGGCGAGCGCGGCCTGCGAGGCGAACTGGGCGGCCAGCAGCCGCTCCACGTCCGTGTAGGGCGGGGCCCCGCGCCCGCGCGGCAGGGCCAGTGTGCCGATCAGCCGCCCGCCGCTCTGGAGCGGCAGCATCATGCTCGGGCCGAAGCACGAGCGGACCGGGGTGGTCATCCGGGGATCGGTCGCGGAGTCGTCGATGAAGACGGCCTCGCCGCCCAGGAGTTGTTCCAGCACCGGGGAGCCGGGTGCGATCGTCGTCCCCATCAGGCCGGCCGGGTCCTCCGGGGTGGAGGCGGCGACGATCTCCATGCCGCCCTCCTCGGTCGGCTGGAGGATCACCCCGGCCGCCGCGTCGCTCAGCAGCCGGGCCCGCTCGGCCACCGTCGTCAGCGCGTCGGAGACGTTCCCGCCGGTCAGCAGGGTGTTGGTGACCGCTGCCGCGCCCTCGATCCAGCGCTCCCGCTGCCGGGCGCTCTCGTACAGCCGGGCGTTGCCGATCGCGATGCCCGCCTGGTCGGCGAGGACCCGCAGCAGGGTGGTGTCCGTCTCGGTGAAGGTCCCGGTCCGCTTGTCGGCGAGGTAGATGTTCCCGAAGACCCTGCGGTGGACGCGGACCGGTGCGCCGAGGAAGGAGTGCACCGGGGGATGGCCGGGCGGCACCCCCGAGGAGCGCGGATCGGACGCCAGATCGTCCGAGCGCAGCGGCCGGCACTCCTCGATGAGGGCGCCGAGCAGCCCGGTGTGGCCGTTGGGCAGCGGGCCGACCGCCGCCTTCTCCTCCGGGCTCAGCCCGGTCACGTACAGCTCGCTGATCGTGGTGCGGCCGGGGCCGAGGACGCCGAGCGCCCCGTAGCGGGCCCCGGTCAGCGCGGTGGCGGTGTCGATGATCTGCTGGAGGGTGGCCCGCAGCTCCAGTTCGGTGCCGACGGCGAGCACCGCCTCCAGCAGTCTCGGCAGCAGCGGCGACCGGGGGACGCCGGGAGCGGGCGTCGCCGCCTCTTCCTCCTCCCCGGGACCGTTCATCGGCGCCCGGGGCTCAGCCGGCGAGCGGGTCGAGGACCATCGGGCTGATCTTGCCGTCCAGCATGGCGCCGAGCCCGAGGACCGCGCAGGTGTCGGGGCGCTCGGCGATGTGCACGGGCACGCCGGTGGCGTTCCGGAGCATCTGGTCCAGCCCGGGGAGCAGCGCGCTGCCGCCGACCATCATGATCCCGGAGTCGGCGAGATCGGCCACCAGATCGGGCGGGCAGTCCCGCAGCACCTTGCCGAGGCCGTCGAGGACGGCGGTCAGCGGGGTGTGGATGGCCTGGCGCACGGCGGCGGTGTCGACCTCCACGGAACGGGCCAGGCCGGTGGCCACGTCCCGGCCGTGGATCTCGGTCACGGAGGGGCCCTGCGTGGTCAGCCCGTTGCCGCTGAGGGCCAGCTGGAGCGGGCGCACGGACTGGCTCGGCAGCATCAGCTCGTGGTGCTGGCGCAGATGCTGGATGACCGCGGCGTCGATCGCCTCGCCGCCGATCGGGATGCGTACGGCGGTCACGATCGAGCCGAGCGAGAGCACCGCGATCTGGGTGGTCGCCGCCCCGCACACCATGATCATGGTGGCGGTCGGCTGCTCGACCGGGAGCCCGCAGCCGACGGCCGCCGCGATCAGCGTGTCGACCAGCTCGACCCGGCGGGCCCCGAGGCCGACCAGGGTCTCGACCGCGGCGCGCTGGGCCAGCGGATCGCTCTCGTGCGGAATGCAGGCGGCGGCCCGCAGCCGGGGCTTGCGCCGCAGCTGGCGGCGGAGCTTCTCGCCCAGCAGATGGCGCAGCATGCGCTGGGCCATCTCGATGTCGACGACGGTGCCGCCGGAGACCGGACGGACCACCCGGATGTACTGGGGCGTACGTCCCGTCATCTGGTCGGCGAGCGCGCCGACCGCGATGAGCGAGCCCGTACGGGTGTTGACGGCGGCGACGCTCGGCTCGTCCACGACGAGCCCGAGCCCCTTGACGTACACCCGGGTCCGGGCGGCCCCGAGGTCGACGGCGACATGGCAACGGCGCAACTGCTCAAGGCTGACGGTCACGGCAGGTTCTCCCGAGAGCGCTGAGGGGGAACCGACGGGCAGCCGGTTCTCTTCGCATCGTGCGCCGTTCGTGGGCGTGGTGCGCGCTGGGATACGCCGGAGGAGGGACGGAGCTGACGGCGTGTCGGGCCCGGCTCCGGGCGGTCGGGCGGCCGGGGCGGCGGTCGGGGTCAGGCCCCGGATCAGGCGTCCGTACGGCTGTGGTGGCGGCCGGGGGACCGGGCCTGGGGATCGCGCCCGGAACAGGTCTCGGATCGTCCGCTCGTACGACGGTGGCGGCGGCCCGGGTCCGGATCCGGATCGCCCGTCCGCGTATCAGCCGTCCCCGGATCAGCCGCCCGCGTATCGGCCCTCCGCGCGGCCGGGCAGCAGTCGCTGGAACAGGCCCCAGGTGAACTCCGCGACGCACGGGGTGCCGGTGGCGCGGTCGGTGAACGCGAGCGCCCAGCGGGTCGGCGCGCTGCCCTCCATCGGGCGGGCCGGGGCGAAGGCGCGGGCCACCTCGTCCACCGTGCACGACCAGGGCGGCAGCGAGGCGGCCGGGCCGAGGGCGGGGGAGGGCGCGCCGGGCGCCCGGACCAGCCACGCGTTCCACACCGCGCCGCCCGGCGCGGCCATCACCTCGAACCGCAGCTCCGGCCAGAGCGGCACCGGCCACAGCAGCGCGTCGCATTCCAGGTCCCCGATCACGCGCCGCTCGGACACCTCCGGCTCGCCCAGCACCGAGCGGTAGCGGCCCAGCGCGCCCCGCCCCCGGGGCGCCCGGCTCATCGCCTGCCAGCGGCGGTTCGCCTCCCGCATCTCCGAGAGCGGGGCGCCGAGCGCCCGCCGGGCGTCCTCGACCAGTCCGGGCTGGTGGTCGGCCATCCGGCGCAGCAGGACGAGCTGGAACTCACGGGGGCCGAAGGGGGCGGCGGGGGTCATGGCCCCACGCTCGCACACCGGCGCGCGGACCGTCAGCGCATCGACGTCCGCCCGCCCGCACCCGGCGCGCTGCCCTCAGTGGGATGCGGCCGGGTCCAGTCCCAGCATCCGACGCAGCAGATCGCGCAGGGTGGCGCGGTCGGCCTCGGAGAGACCGGCGAGGGGTTCGCCCGCGAAGTCCAGCGAGTCCCGCAGCTCCCGGGAGGTGCGGGCGCCCAGCTCCGTGGGGGCGGCGAGCTTGACCCGGCGGTCGGCCGGATCGGGGCGCCGCTCGACGAGGCCGCGCGCCTCCAGCCGGTCGATGATGCCGGTCACGTTGGACGGCTCGCACTTCAGCTTCTGGGCGATCCGGCGCATCGGCAGCGGATCGAGGGAGAGGAGACCGAGGACCCGGGCCTGTGCGCCGGTGAGCCCGTGCGCGGACGCGGCCTGCTCGTACTCCTCGTAGTAGCGCGCGACGACGGTGCCGATCAGCTCGACGACTTCGAGGGTCAGCGGGTCTGTTCGGGGGGACGCCATGCCGGTCAGGATACCTGGTTACTTGACAACATGAAATATCTGGGCGCATGGTTGTTTCACCTCATGAAGCTTCTGCGCCCCCGTGGCGCGGCTTCCACCCCCGCACTCCGAGGAGACCCCGAGCGATGTCTTTCACCCTTCCCGCGTCCGGCCGTGAATGGCACCTGGTCGCCCGTCCGCACGGCTGGCCGAAGGCCGAGGACTTCGCGCTGCGCGAGGCGCCGGTCTCGGCCCCGGGCGAGGGCCGGGTCCTCGTGCGCAATCTGCACTTCTCGGTCGACCCGTACATGCGCGGCCGGATGAACGACGTGAAGTCCTACGTCCCGCCGTTCAAGCTCGACCACCCAATGGACGGCGGCGCGGTCGGCGAGGTCGTCGCCTCGAACGCCGAGGGCTTCCAGGTCGGCGACCACGTCCTGCACGGACTCGGCTGGCGCGAGTACGCCTCGGTGCCCGCCGAGCACGCGGTGAAGGTCGACGCCTCCCTCGCCCCGCTCTCCGCCTACCTCGGCGTGCTCGGCATGACCGGCCTCACCGCGTACGCCGGACTGTTCGACGTGGCCTCCTTCAAGGAGGGCGACGCGGTCTTCGTCTCCGGCGCGGCCGGCGCGGTCGGCAGCCAGGTCGGCCAGATGGCGCGGATCAAGGGCGCCTCGCGGGTCATCGGCTCGGCCGGCTCCGACGAGAAGGTCAAGCTCCTCACCGAGGAGTACGGCTTCGACGCGGCCTTCAACTACAAGAACGGCCCCGTGGCCGAGCAGCTGCGCCAGGCCGCCCCCGACGGCATCGACGTCTACTTCGACAACGTCGGCGGCGAGCACCTGGAAGCCGCGATCTCCTCGTTCAACGTGCACGGCCGGGCCACCATCTGCGGCATGATCGCGCAGTACAACGCCACCGAGCCGACCCCGGCCCCGCGCAACCTCGCCCTCGTCATCGGTAAGCGGCTGCGCCTCCAGGGCATGCTCGTCGGTGACCACTACGGCCTCCAGGACCAGTTCGTCCGCGAGGTGGCGGGCTGGCTGTCCTCCGGTGAGCTGAAGTACCGCGAGACCGTCGTCGAGGGCATCGAGAACGGCTTCGACGCCTTCGCCGGACTTCTCCGCGGCGAGAACACCGGGAAGATGATCGTCACTCTCGGCTGATCCGCGCCCGCCCGTGAAGGGGGCCGCACTCCCCACGGGGTGCGGCCCCCTTTCGCGTGCCCCGGGACTCCCGGGGCGGAATTCCGGTGCGGGCCATTGACGCGCAAGCGCTTCGATTCTACGGTCCGTTCGAAGTTACGGTCGCTATCCGAAATCTCGAACATGTCGTACGCGCGCCGCCCGGTGCGCCGGACCCCGAAGGACGTCATGACCCGCACCGCCCGCTTCACGCTCGACCCCGCGTTCACCGTCGGAGACGTCGACCCCCGCCTCTACGGCTCGTTCATCGAGCACCTCGGCCGCTGCGTCTACGACGGCATCTACGAACCGGGCCACCCCGCGGCCGACGAGGCCGGACTGCGCACCGACGTCCTTGCGCTCGTCCGCGAACTCGGCGTCACCGCCATCCGCTACCCCGGCGGCAACTTCGTCTCCGGCTACCGCTGGGAGGACGGCACCGGCCCCGTAGACGAGCGGCCCCGCCGGCTCGACCTCGCCTGGCGCTCCACCGAGACCAACCGCTTCGGGCTCTCCGAGTACATGGACTTCCTCCGGAAGGCCGGCCCGCAGACCGAACCGATGCTGGCCGTCAACCTCGGCACGCGGGGCGTCGAGGACGCCCTCGCCCTCCAGGAGTACGCCAACCACCCGTCCGGCACCGAACGGTCCGACCGCCGCGTCGCCCACGGCGACAAGGACCCCTTCGGCATCCGGCTGTGGTGCCTGGGCAACGAGATGGACGGCCCCTGGCAGACCGGCCACAAGACCGCCGAGGAGTACGGCAGGACCGCCGCCGAGACGGCCCGCGCCATGCGCCAGATCGATCCCTCCGTCGAACTCGTCGCCTGCGGCTCCTCCAGCCGCGCCATGCCCACGTTCGCCGCCTGGGAGGCGACCGTGCTCGCCGAGACCTACGACCTCGTCGACTACGTCTCGCTCCACGCCTACTACGAGGAGACCGGCGGCGACCGCGACTCCTTCCTGGCCTCCGCCGTCGACATGGAGTCCTTCATCGAGGCCGTCGTCGCCACCTGCGACCACGTCGGCGCCCGGCTGAAGTCCGCGAAGAAGATCAACCTCTCCTTCGACGAGTGGAACGTCTGGTACATGACCCGCAGCCTCCAGGAGGCCGAGGACCACCCGCTCGACTGGCCCGAGGCCCCCCGGCTGCTGGAGGACAACTACTCCGTCACCGACGCCGTCGTCGTCGGCAGCCTCCTCATCGCCCTGCTGCGCCACGCCGACCGGGTGACCGTCGCCTGCCTGGCCCAGCTCGTCAACGTGATCGCCCCGATCATGACCGAACCCGGCGGCCCCGCCTGGCGTCAGACCACCTTCTTCCCCTTCGCCCTGACGGCCCGCCACGGACGCGGCCGGGTCCTCGACGTCCGCGTCGACTCGCCCACGTACGACACCGCCAAGTACGGCGAGACGGACCTGCTGCACGCCACCGCCGTCCACGACCCGGAGACCGGCGCGGTCACCGTCTTCGCCGTCAACCGGGGCCGGGACACCGCCCTGCCCCTCCACATCGCCCTGCACGGACTGGAGCTGACGGAGGTCACCGAGCACCAGGTCCTCGCCGACGCCGACCCCGAGGCCCGCAACACCCTCGACGAGCCCGAGCGCGTCGCGCCCCACCCGGCCGAGGGCACGACCCTGGAGGCGGGCGTGCTCCACGCCGTGCTGGAACCGATGTCCTGGAACATGATCCGCCTGGCCTGACGGGCGGCGGACGGGGCCCCGCGGGGCCCCGTTACGCTGACGCCCATGCGTGATCTCGGGGCGGGCTTCGGTTATCTGGTCAAGGGTCAGCGCTGGGTCGCCCGGCACGGCCGCTGGTTCGGCTTCGGGCTGCTCCCCGGCCTGATCACCCTGGTCCTGTACGCGGGCGCCCTGGTCGGCCTCGGCTACGGGGCCGACGACCTGGTGGGCTGGGCGACCCCCTTCGCCGACGACTGGTCCTCGCCCTGGACCTCGCTGCTGCGCACCACGCTGACCGTGCTCGTCTTCGCCCTCGGCCTCTTCCTCGCCGTCATCACCTTCACCGCCGTGACGCTCCTGGTCGGACAGCCCTTCTACGAGGCGCTGTCCGAGGAGGTCGACCGGGCCGAGGGCGGCGAGGCCCCCGAGTCCGGGCTGCCGTTCTGGCGGGAGCTGTGGATCTCGGCCCGGGACAGCGTGCGCGTCCTCGTCCGGGTCGCCCTCTACTCCGTCCTGCTCTTCGCGTGCGGCTTCGTCCCGGTCGCCGGCCAGACCGTCGTCCCGGTCATCGGCTTCTGCGTCACCGGCTACTTCCTCGCCGAGGAGCTCACCGCCGTCGCCCTCCAGCGCCGGGGCCTGGCCCTCAAGGAGCGGCTCGTCCTGCTGCGCGGCCGGCGGCTGCTGACCCTCGGTTTCGGCGTCCCCCTCGGGCTCGCCTTCCTCGTCCCCTTCGTCGCCGTCGTCCTGATGCCCGGAGCCGTCGCCGGAGCGACCCTGCTCGCCCGCGACCTGGTGGGCGAGGGCGCGGCCGGGGACGGCTCGGGCGACGGCGAAGGTGAGGACAAGGGCGACTAGCCGCGCGTCAGCTCGCGTGCACCTCCAGGGCCGCGCGCACCGCCGACTCCAGCGCGCCCTCGATCCAGGCCGGCTTGACCGAGGTGTGGCAGCCGGCGAAGTGCAGCGGGCCCTCCACCGACCGGATGTCGGCGAGGAGTTCGGTGTGCTGGCCGGGCAGCAGGACGGATGCCTCGCCGTACGCGTACGGGTCGCGCATCCACGACTGGGTGGCGCCGACGCCCGTGTAGAA
The DNA here is from genome assembly GCF_053597115.1 of Streptomyces sp. NPDC001515. Taxonomy (NCBI): domain Bacteria; kingdom Bacillati; phylum Actinomycetota; class Actinomycetes; order Kitasatosporales; family Streptomycetaceae; genus Streptomyces; species Streptomyces sp. NPDC001515. The sequence goes on along the minus strand of NZ_JBSFHN010000050.1, from coordinate 21,886 downwards.
GACCTCGATCCGCTGCCCGTACACGTCCTGCACCCCGCCCAGGGCGTGCGGGTAGCGCTCGTCGTCGTCCAGGGAGTCCCACTTCAGGGCGTCGTCGGCCCAGCTGTAGGACGCCAGGAGGACACCGCCCTTGCTGCCGGGGACGGGGTGGGAGGGCTGGTACATGAAGCGGTTGGCGTTGTCCGTGACCGAGCCGCCGCCGATGACGTGGGCGGCCTCGGGCTGGTTGCGCGCGGTCGCCCGGTACGCGGCGTAGTGGACGCGCTGGTTGGGCGGCAGATGGCCGGCCGGCACCGAGGGGTGGGCGCCCAGCAGCGAGCCGTCCGCCGGGGCCCTGCCGAGCCGGTAGTCGTCGTACAGGCCCGGCCGGATCGCGTCCAGCTCCCGCTTCCAGTCCTTCTCCTCGAACTCCCACCAGCGGCGGCTGAATTCGAGGAGCACCTTGGTGGCCGCGTCGTAGTGGACCTCGGTGATCGCCCGCCGCTTGCCGTACGAGAGCGCGGGCGCGACCGCGACGTGGCGCAGCCCGGAGAACGGCACGGTGATGATCGCGCGGTCCCCGGTGAAGGTCTCCCGCACCACCGTGCCGTCGCGGCCCTCCGACACCGTCTCGACCCGCACCCCGTCCTCACCGTGGCTGATCCGGGCCGCCCGGCGGTCCAGGCGCACCAGCTTCCTCACCGGCGCGTACATCGCGTCGGCCAGCGTCGCCGTGCCCTCGGGCAGTTCGTAGAAGGCGGTGTCGGGGCTGATCAGGGCGGCGCCGATGAAGCTGTGCACGAAGGCCAGCGGCAGCCGGGAGGTGAGGTTCTCGACGGTGCCGATCAGATCGATGGTGCGCTCGTCGAGCTTGGCGGCCTCGGTGAGGAAGCGGAACATCGACCAGTGCCCGTAGCGCTGGATGACCCGGGCCCAGCCCTCGACCAGCTCCGAGCCCTCCTTGCCCTCGAACTCCGCGCGCACGGGGGCGAACGCCTCGCGCACGATGGTGGCCGCGGTCTTGTTCTCGAAGGCGGCGGGGACGCCGAAGGAGCGGTTGACCGCCTGCGGCCTCTTCGCGTAGTCGGCCTTGCGGACCCGGATGCCGTTGACGTGGATCCAGGTGTGGTTGACGGGCTTCCCGGTCGGGTCCACGTCCACGAGGTGGAAGCGGCGGCGCTTGAGGCCGAGGCCGTCCATCAGCCCGGTGACCAGCGGATGGCTGTCCGGGATGCGCATCGCCCCGGCCTCGGCGTACTGCTGGGGATCGGCGAACGGCGCCTTCGCGTGCTCGTGGCCGCCGGCGCGGAAGGTCTTGATCCGGCCGCCGACCCGGTTGCCGTTGGCCTCGATGACGGTCACCTTGTGCCCGGCCTCGTGGAGCAGCCGGGCGGCGGCCAGTCCGGCCGGGCCGGCGCCGACGACCAGCACCTTCTTGGGCGCCTTGCGGCTGCGCGGCAGCCCCTTGGTCAGCAGGACGTCGCGGTAGTGCGGGATGAGTGAACGGTCCTGCTCGTCCCGGACGAGGATCGCGCGCGCGACCCCCAGGCAGGCGTTCCAGTCGGAGCCGGGGGCCGCGACCGGGGCGGCGGGAGCCGCGGGGACGGCGGCGCCCGCCGGGGTCGCGGCGGTGGTGGCGAGGGCGGCGGCACCGGCCGCGGCGCCCGCGGCGGCCCCCGCGATCAGGGTGCGGCGGGAGGGCAGGGCGGACGTCGGTCCGGAGGGTTCGTTGGTCATGCCGACACCCTGAGGGGCGCGGAACGGGGCGCATTGCGCGAACGCGCGTAGATCCGCCCGGAATCACCCGCAGGTGCCACCGACGATCTTGCCGCGTTGCCGCCCGAGGCGGCGTTCTCGCAGGTGGAACCGTTCCTGCCCACCGTGGAGCAGTGGTCTGGCGGACCGGTGGACCGGTGGGTCAGCGCACCGCGAAGCCGTAGACCGTGCTCGACGCGAACGTCTCGCCCGGCCGCAGCACCGTGCTCGGGAACTCCGGCCGGTTCGGCGAGTCCGGGTAGTGCTGGGTCTCCAGCGCGATCCCCGCGCACGGGCCGAACGGCCGGCCGTCGAAGTGGTCCGCCGTGTACAGCTGCAGGCCCGGCTCGGTCGTCGTGACGGTCAGGACGCGCCCCGACACCTCGTCGTACAGCTCCGCGACCGGACCGTCCACGTCCTGGTCCAGCACGAAGTTGTGGTCGAACTCCTTGGAGACCGGACGCGGCTCCCGGAAGTCGAAGCGGGTCCCCTCCACCGGCAGGAACTCGCCCGTCGGCAGCGACTCCCCGTCGGCCGGCGTGATCCGCCCGGCCGCGATCCGCAGCCGCTGGCCCAGCGCGCTGCCCGACTCCGCGCCCGCCAGGTTCCAGTACGTGTGGTTCGTCAGGTTGACCACGGTCGGCGCGTCCGTCGTCGCCCGGTAGCCGATCCGCAGCGCCCCGTCCTCGTCCAGGGTGTACGCCACCGTCACCTCCAGCCGCCCGGGGAAGCCCTCCTCGCCGTCGGCGGAGACCAGCGACATCTCCACCCCGCCGGGCACCTCGCGGGTGTCCCACACCCGCTTGTCGAAGCCGGTCGCCCCGCCGTGCACATGGTTGCGGCCCTCGTTGCGGGTGAGGTGGTGGGTCCGCCCGTCGAGCGTGAACGCGGCCCCGCCGATCCGGTTCGCGTACCGCCCCACCAGCGCGCCGAAGTACGGCCCGGTGTACTGGAGGTAGGAGGCCAGGTCCGGCAGCCCCAGCGCCACCGGGGCGACGGCGCCGTCCCGGTCCGGCACCTCGACGGACTGCACGATCGCGCCGTACGTCAGCAGGCGCACCCGGGTGCCGGCCCGTTCCAGCGTCCAGCGGTGCACGGCGGTGCCGTCCCCGAGGGTGCCGAAGTGCTCCGTGCGCGTGACCGTGGTCGAACTCGTGTCCATGATCGGAAACTCTACGCGGGAGGGCGCGTCGCCGTGACCGTGCGGTAGGCGATCTCGGCGAGCCTGGCCTGCCCGTCGCGCCCCGGATGGAACCAGTCCCACTGGCTCAGCTGCCTGCCGGTGAACCGGTAGTCGAAAACCGCCCCGCCGTCGTCCCGGCAGCGCGCGTCCTTCGCGCAGACCTCGTGCAGCACCCGGTTGTACGCCACGACCCGGTCCTGCACCGCCGCCCGCCGGGCCACCGCCGCCGGGCCCAGATCGTCCGCGTCGGCCAGCATCGACTTGCAGATGCCCAGCTTCCAGATCTGCTTGCCCAGCGGATTGCCCCGCCCGGTCGACCAGAGCCGCTTCAGGTCCGGCACGCTCGACACGTACACCTGCGCCTTCGGCGCCGTCTTGCGCAACGCGCGCATCGAGGTCTCGAAGGAGGTACGGAAATCGGCCACCGGAGTCATCGTCCGCACGGAGTCCCGGCAGGCGTCGTTGGCGCCGATCATCACCGTCACCAGTGCCGGGCCCTCTTCCGCCGCCCGCGCCATCTGCTCCGGCAGCTCGGCCATCCTCGCCCCGGTCTTCGCATGGTTCCAGCTGTGCGCCTGCGCTCCCGAGGTGCCGAGCAGCCGCACCGCGAGACTGCGCACCTCCCGGTCCGTGCCGGTCGCCCAGGACGCCTCGGGGCAGTCCGCCAGCACCGAGCAGGCGTCGAAACCGCGGGTGATGGAGTCACCCACGGCGGCGACCGAATCCGGACTGCGGTTCCAGACCGGCGGGGCGGGCGCGGGGCGCCTGGCCTCCCCGGCCGCGGCCCCCTTCGTCGTCTCGCCGGGCCCGGAGTCGCACCCCGTCAGCACCGCGCTGCCGAGGAGCGACGCGGCGGCCAGCGCGGCCAGCGCGGCGCGCGGGCGGAGCCGTGCGGAGCGATCCGGCATGTCCTCGTCCCCTCCTGTCCCATGCCCCCGGCACACCTGTCCGGCACCGGTCGGCGGGCCCGCGCGCCCCGTCGGGTGAAGGGAGCGCGAATCATGGACCCGGGACCGACGGTACGTCACACCTCGGACGGCGCGGCACGGTAGTTTTTCCCCGTCGAACCAGTGGCTCGTTCGGCCGTCCGGCTCCACTCGGGTGGCTTCCGTGCATCACGTCACGTCAGTTCCTGTCCCTTTCCGGATATTAACTCCCGATGCTGTTAAATGATGACAGCCTCGGGGCCCGTCCGGTGAGAGGTGGTACGGGCACGAGGCCGCTGGGGAAGGCGAACCTCGTCCCACACTGGAGGTCCGGTGACGACACGTGGAGTCCTGTACGTTCACTCCGCCCCGCGCGCGCTCTGCCCCCACGTCGAATGGGCGGTGGGGGGCGTACTCGGCGTACGGGTCCAGCTCGACTGGATCAGACAGCCCGCCGCGCCCGGCACCTGGCGCGCCGAGTTCTCCTGGGAGGCCAGCACCGGCACGGCGTCCAAGCTCGCCTCCGCGCTGCGCGGCTGGGACCTCCTGCGCTTCGAGGTGACGGCCGAACCCTCGCCCGCGGCCGAGGGCGAACGCTACAGCTCCACGCCCCGGCTGGGCATCTTCCACGCCGTCACCGGCATGCACGGCGACATCCTGGTCCCCGAGGACCGGCTGCGCGCCGCGCTGGCCCGCGCCCAGCGCGGCGAGAGCGAGCTGGCGGAGGAGGTCGCCGCCCTCCTCGGCAAGCCCTGGGACGACGAGCTGGAGTCCTTCCGCCATGCGGGCGAGGGCGCCCCGGTGCGCTGGCTCCACCAGGTGGTCTGAGCCGCCCCCGCGACGCGGGCCGGACACGACGGAAGCCCGCCTCCCCCGTGGGGGAGGCGGGCTTCCGTCGTGTCCGGCCGGGGGATCACACGGTGCGGAACGCCAGCACCACGTTGTGTCCGCCGAAGCCGAACGAGTTGTTCACGGCCGCGATCGGGCCCTCCGGAAGCGGACGCGGCTTGTCGCGCACGATGTCCGCCTCCACCGCCTCGTCGAGGTGCTCGATGTTGATGGTCGGCGGGGCCATGCGGTGGTGCAGCGCCAGCACCGTCGCCACCGTCTCGATACCGCCGGCGCCACCGAGCAGATGGCCCGTCATCGACTTCGTCGCGGAGATCGCGACATGGTTCAGATCGTCGCCGAGGACCTTGCTCAGCGCCTTCAGCTCCGCCAGGTCGCCCTGCGGGGTGGAGGTCGCGTGCGCGTTGAGGTGCACCAGCTCGGACGGCTTGAGGTCCGTCTGGTCCAGCAGGTTCTGCATCGCCGCGGCGATACCGCGCCCGGTCGGCTCGGGCTGGGCGATGTGGTGGGCGTCCGCGGACAGGCCCTGGCCCAGCACCTCGCAGTAGACGCGGGCACCGCGCGCGGCGGCGTGCTCGGCGGACTCCAGGATCACGACGCCCGCGCCCTCGCCGAGGACGAAGCCGTCACGGTCCGTGTCGTACGGACGCGAGGCCTTCTCGGGCTCGTCGTTGTTCTTGGACATCGCCATCATGTTGGCGAACGCGGCGATCGGCAGCGGGTGGATCGCCGCCTCGGTGCCGCCGGCGAGGACCACGTCGGCACGGCCGCTGCGGATCATCTCCACGGCGTAGCCGATGGCCTCGGCGCCCGACGCACAGGCGGAGACCGGGGTGTGCACGCCCGCCTGGGCGTTCACCTCGATACCCACGTTGGCGGCCGGGCCGTTGGGCATGAGCATGGGCACGGTGTGCGGGGAGACGCGGCGTACGCCCTTCTCCTTCAGCACGTCGTACTGGTCGAGCAGGGTGATCACACCGCCGATGCCGGAGGCGATGACGGAACCCAGCCGCTCCGGGCGGATGTTCTCGTCCTCACCGGCCTTGGCGGTGAAGCCCGCGTCCGCCCAGGCCTCGCGCGCGGCGATCAGCGCGAACTGCGCCGAGCGGTCCAGCTTGCGGGCCAGCGGGCGGGGCAGGACGTCCGCCGGGTCGACGGCCGCCAGGGCCGCGATCCGGACGGGCAGCTCGGCGAAACGTTCGCCCTCAAGAGGCTTGACGCCGGAACGGCCGGCCATCAGACCTTCCCAGGTCGATGCGGAATCGCCACCCAGCGGAGTGGTTGCGCCGATACCGGTGACGACCACGGTGCGATTGGTCGGGCTCACTGGAAAATCTTCTCCACGTGTAGAGGGTCGTGAATCAGCGGCGCCACCGCCGGGTGGCGACACACGAACCGACTGGATCAGTCCTGGTGCTTGAGGATGTAGTCGGCGGCGTCGCCGACGGTCTTCAGGTTCTTGACGTCGTCGTCGGGGATCTTGACGTCGAAGCGCTCCTCGGCGGCGACGACGACCTCGACCATGGACAGCGAGTCGACGTCCAGGTCGTCCGTGAAGGACTTGTCCAGCTGGACGTCCTCGGCCGGGATGCCGGCGATCTCGTTGACGATGTCGGCGAGACCCTTGAGGATCTCTTCCTGCGTGGCGGCCATGTCGGCGCTCCTATCGGTATGTATCTGCTGGGTTCGGACGGCCGGGCGAAAAGACCCGGTGTGCCTAGGGGAGGGTAACGACCGTCGCGGCGTAGACGAGACCCGCCCCGAAGCCGATGACGAGCGCGGTGTCGCCGCTCTTCGCCTGACCGGTCGCCAGGAGCCGCTCCATCGCGAGCGGGATCGAGGCGGCGGAGGTGTTGCCGGTGGTCTCCACGTCACGGGCGACCGTGACGTGATCCGGCAGCTTCAGGGTCTTCACCATCGAGTCGATGATCCGCATGTTGGCCTGGTGCGGAATGAAGACGTCCAGGTCCTCCGGGGCGATCCCGGCCGCGTCCAGCGCCTGCTGGGCGACCTTCGCCATCTCGAAGACGGCCCAACGGAAGACCGCCTGGCCCTCCTGCGTGATGGCCGGGAACTTCTCCGGACGGTCGGTGTGGAAGGTGTCCCACGCCACGGTCTGCTTGATCGTCTCGGACTTGTCGCCCTCGGAACCCCAGACCGTCGGGCCGATGGCCGGGACGTCCGAGGGGCCGACGATCACGGCACCGGCACCGTCGCCGAACAGGAACGCCGTCGCGCGGTCGCTCAGGTCGGTGAGGTCGCTCAGCCGCTCCACGCCGATCACGAGTACGTACTCTGCCGAGCCCTCGACGATCATGCCCTTGGCGAGCGTCAGCCCGTAGCCGAAGCCCGCGCAGCCGGCCGAGATGTCGAAGGCGGCGGGCTTGCCCGCGCCGACCTTGTGGGCGATCTCGGTCGCGATGGCCGGGGTCTGCTTGAAGTGCGAGACGGTCGAGACGATGACCGCGCCGATCTGCTCCGGGGTGATCCCGGCGTCGGCGACGGCCTTGCCCGCCGCCTCCACGGACATCGCGGAGACGGTCTCCTGGTCGGAGGCCCAGTGGCGGGTGGCGATGCCGGACCGGGAGCGGATCCACTCGTCGGACGAGTCGATCGTTTCGAGGATCACCTCGTTGGGCACGACCCGCGTCGGCCGGTAACCGCCGACGCCCATGATGCGCGCGTACGGGGCGCCCTTGGCGGGCTTGATCTTCGACATGCTCTCGGGCTCCTTAGGCGCTCGCGTGCTCAGCGATGAGCGCGCGGGCCGCGTCGAGGTCGTCGGGGGTCTTGAGCGCGAGGGTCTTCACACCGGGCAGCGCGCGCTTGGCGAGCCCCGTCAGCGTGCCGCCGGGGCAGGCCTCGATGAGCGCGGTGACGCCCAGCTCCTGGAACGTCTCCATGCACAGGTCCCAGCGGACCGGGTTGGCGACCTGGCCGACCAGCCGGGAGATGACCTCGGCGCCGGTGGCGACGGTCTTCCCGTCCGCGTTCGAGACGTACGTCACGGTCGGGTCGGAGACCTCCAGGGCCGTCGCCGCCTCCCGGAGCCGCTCCACCGCGGGCGCCATGTGGTGCGTGTGGAACGCGCCGGCGACCTTCAGCGGGACGACCCGGCGCACGCCCTCGGGCTTGTCCTCGGCCAGCGCGGCGATCTGCTCGGCGGTGCCGGCGGCCACGATCTGCCCGCCGCCGTTCACGTTCGCCGGGGTCAGCCCGAGCTTCTCCAGATGGGGCACGGTGACCTCGGGGTCACCGCCGAGCAGGGCCGCCATGCCGGTCTCGGTGACCGCGGCGGCCTCGGCCATGCCGAGCCCGCGGGTGCGGACGAACCGCAGCGCCGCCTCGTCGCCGATGACCCCGGCGAGAGCGGCGGCGGTGATCTCACCGACGCTGTGACCGGCCACGACACCCGGCGACGCGTCCAGCGCGGCGGCGGAGAGCAGCCCGGCGGCGACCAGCAGCGGCTGGGCCACCGCGGTGTCGCGGATCTCCTCCGCGTCGGCCTTCGTGCCGTAGTGGGCGAGGTCGAGCCCGATGGCGTCCGACCACGCCGCGATGCGGTCGGTGGCACCGGGGAGTTCGAGCCAGGGAGTCAGGAAGCCGGGCGTCTGAGCGCCTTGGCCGGGAGCGACGAGTACGAGCACCCTCACACTCTCTCTTGTGAACGGTCCGGAAGACCCGTGGGGACAGGGACGAAGAACCGTAGGGGGAATTGTTGATGTCCGACAAAAGTCTAGGACTGCGTATCCCTGTCGGCCAGACGCCCCAGAATCAGGGCGATCCGCAGCGTGAACGCCGAGCGGACGTCGGACGGCGACCATCCGGTGACGTCTGTCACACGTCGGAGCCGGTAGCGCACGGTGTTGGGGTGGACGAACAGCATCCGGGCCGCGCCCTCCAGGCTGCTCGCCTGTTCCAGATACACGCTCAGCGTCTCCAGCAGCGCCGAACCCGCCTCTTCGAGCGGTCTGTAGATCTCCTCCACCAACTGATCCCGGGCGGCCGGGTCGCCCGCCATCGCGCGCTCCGGCAGGAGATCATCGGCGAGTACGGGCCTCGGCGCGTCCTGCCACGCCCCGCTGGCCCGGAGCCCGGCCGCCGCCGCCTGCGCGGACCGGGTGGCCGCCAGCAGGTCCGGCACCACGGGCCCGGCGACGACCGGCCCCGCCGCGTACGGGCCGATCAGCGCCTTGGCGACCTGGAGCGGGTTGTCGCTGCCGCCGGCGATCACGACCAGCCGGTTGCCGAGCACCCCGGTGAGCACCTGGAGCTTGGCGTGCCGGGCGGCCCGCCGGATCGCCTCCACGGTCAGTTCGCTGTCCCCGTCCGGGGCGGTGCCCAGCAGGACGCAGACGTGCTCGGGGGAGTTCCAGCCGAGCGCGGCGGCCCGGGACACGGCGCCCTCGTCGGCCTCCCCGGACAGCACCGCGTTGACCACCAGCGATTCCAGCCGGGCGTCCCACGCGCCGCGTGCCTCGGCGGCCTGCGCGTACACCTGCGCGGTGGCGAACGCGATCTCCCGCGCGTAGACGAGCAGCGCCTCGCGCAGCACCGACTCGTCGCCGGGCGCGGCGACCTCGTCGATCGCCGCCTCCATGACCTCGATCGTGGTGCGCACCATCTCGACGGTCTGCCGCAGTGTGATCGCGCGGGTCAGCTCGCGCGGAGCCGTACCGAACACATCGGTCGAAATCGCCTGCGGGGTCTCCGGGTGCCGGAACCACTCGGTGAACGCGGCGATACCGGCCTGGGCCACCAGGCCGATCCACGACCGGTTCTCCGGCGGCATCGCCCGGTACCAGGGCAGCGACTCGTCCATGCGGGCGATCGCGTTCGCGGCCAGCCGGCCGGAGGACTGCTCCAGCCGCTTCAGGGTCGCGGCATGGAGATGGGCGGCGTTCGCAGCGGGCTGCTCAGGATCGGGTCGGGGCACGGGGACAAGACTGCCCTATCCGGACGGGTGCCCGAAGGGGCGGGGCCGCCGGGGGGCCGGCGGCGGGTCGTACCGTCCGGCAGCGGGGGCTTGTTCCCGCCGCCGGCGGCTCGTGCCGTCCGGTCGCGGGGGAGTCCTTCCCGGCCCCGGCGGGCTACCGTGGACGGGTGATATCCGTACACCGCGCGGGCGACCGGTTCCGGGGCGGGGACGGGGCGGCCGGCATCGAGTCCCGGCACTCCTTCTCCTTCGGCTCCTTCTACGACCCCGACAACCTCCGCTTCGGCCCGATCCTGGCCTGCAACGAGGAGCGCCTGGCCCCCGGCGCCGGTTTCGAGGAGCACCCGCACAGCCACACCGAGATCGTCACCTGGGTCGTGGAGGGCGAGCTGACCCACCGGGACTCGGCCGGTCACGCCACCGTCGTACGGCCCGGGGACGTCCAGCACCTCAGCGCGGCCTCCGGTGTGCGCCACGTCGAACGCAACGACGGCGACGGCCCGCTGACGTTCCTTCAGATGTGGCTGGCCCCCCTCGAACCGGGCGGCGACCCGGTGTACACGACGGTCCCCGGCATCGCGGACTCCACCCCCTACGCCCTCCCCGAGTCCGGCGCCATGCTCCAGGTGCGCCGGCTCTCCGAGGGCGAGCGCACGGCGGTGCCGGACGCGCCGAAGGTGTACGTCCACGTCGTACGCGGCGCGGTGGCCCTCGGCGACGAACGGCTGACGCCCGGCGACGCGGCCCGGATCACCGGGGAGTCGGGGCTGGAGCTGGTCGCGGGGGAGGCGGCGGAGGTGCTGATGTGGGAGCTGCCGGACTGAACGGGCGCCCCGGCGGGCATCTGCCGGACTGAACGGGGTGTCGCGGCGGGCACCGCTCAGGACGCGGCGCCGTGCCGCCACATCGACCACATCGGGGGCCCCGAGCGGAAGGTCATCTCCTCCTGGAGCGTGAACCCGTGCCGTTCGTAGAAGGTCAGATTGCGGCGGTTGCTCGACTCCAGGAACACCGGCCGTCCGTCCGCGTCCGCCCGTTCCAGCAGCGCGCCCAGCACCCGCGAGCCTCGCCCGGTGCCGCGCGCGTCGGCGTGGGTGCCGATGTACTCGACGTACCAGTGCTCGGGACCAGCCGGGTGGCGGTGCTCCATGGCGAGCAACCGCAGCCCCGTACGCGGCAGTTGGGCCCGCCCCGCGCGCAGCAGCGTCCCCGCGTTCCGCAGCAGGTAGCTCGCCGGCAGCTTCCACCGCCCCGGCTCCGCCCAGATCGCCGCCACCGTCCGCTCCGGATCGGTCCACACCCGGCCCGCCGGGACCTGCTGGGCGAGATGCGCGGTGAACAGCAACCGCAGCCTGCGGTCCCGGTCGTGCGGCATCAGCCAGGACCAGACGGGGTCCTCGGCGTAGGCGCTGGCGAGCACACCGGCCAGCGCGGGGACGTCGGAGGCGGTGGCGCGGACGATGTCGGTCATGGGCGGGGAGGGTAGCGGTCGCCGCAGGAGGATGACCACACCCGTGCACGGGGGAGGAGCCGGGCCGCTCAGTCGAGATGCCAGAGCCTTACGGTGCGGTCGGCGCTGCCCGAGGCGAGGGTCCTGCCGTCGGGGCTGAAGGCGACGGCGTTGACGGTGTCCGTGTGACCGCGGAAGGTGCGCACGGCCTTGCCGGTGGCCGCGTTCCACGTATGGACCATGTCGTCCAGGCCGCCGGTGACGAGGGTGGTGCCGTCGGGGTGGAAGGCCACGGCGCCGACAGCGCTCGTGGGATCGGTGAGGGTCGCCCTGGCGCGCGTCGTGGCCGTGTCCCACAGGCGCGCCGTGAGGTCGAGCGAGCCGGTGGCGAGGGTCTTGCCGTCGGGGGAGAACGCCACGGCGGTGACGGTGTCCGCGTGGCCGCTGAACGTGGCCGCGGTCGTCCCGTGGGGCAGGTCCCACAGCCGGGCGGTCCTGTCGTAGCTGCCCGTGACGAGTGCCGTGCCGTCGGGGCTGAAGGCCACGGACGAGACGATGCCCGTGTGGCCTCTGTACGTTCGCGTGATCTCGCCCGTGCTCATGTTCCACAGACGCGCCGTGTGGTCGTCGTTGGCGGAGGCGAGGGACTTGCCGTCGGGGCTGAAGGCCACGGCGTTGACGGGGCCGGAGTGGTTGGTGAGGACGGTGGCCGCCTTGCCCGTGCCGACGCTCCACAGACGTATCGTCAGATCGAGGCTGCCGGAGGCGAGGACTTTGCCGTCCGGGCTGAAGGCAACGGATCCGACGCCGCGTGTGTGGCCGGTGAACCTGGCCACGGTCTTTCCGGACGCGACGTCCCACAGGCGTACGACGAGATCGTCGCCCGCGGTGGCGAGGGTCCTGCCGTCGGGGCTGAACGCCACGGACAGCACGGGCTTCGTGTGCCCCGTCATCACCGACGCCGTCCGTTTTCCCTCGTCCCGCAGCAGTAGCGCGGCGGCCCCACCGGTCACGGCCGTGACGCCGAGACCGAGAACGGACCTGCGGGGGAGGGACCTCCGGGCGGCCCGGGGCCTCCGGGTGGACACGGACGGCCCCGACGCAGCACCGTCTGCGCCGTCCGGCGCGGCGGTCGGGGGTCCGGCCGGGTGCACGGCGGACTCGGTGTCGGGCCGCTTGGGCGGGGGTGCGGTCCGGTGTGCGGCGGACTCGGTGTCGGCGTCGGCCTGCTCGGGCGGGGGCGCGGTCCGGGCTGTGGCGGGGGCTGCCTGCTCGGGCCCCTGCCCCCGGTTCGGCTGTCGGCTCTGTTCTCGGTCCTCGCCCCGCCGCTGCCCCTCGCCCGGCCCCGGCCCCTCGTCCTTCAGCGTGTCCGTGGGGATGCGCCGGTGCCGGGTGATGTCGGCGCTGACGGCCTGGGGTAGCCAGCCTCCCGAGCGTTTGAGGGTGCCGCCCTCGGAAGCGGCGCGGCAGAGCTGGATGATTTCGGCGGGGGAGGGCCGGTCGTCCGGTTCCTTGGCCAGGCAGCGGCGGAGCAGCGGCAGCAGGGCGGCGGGCACATCGGCCAGGCGGGGCTCCTCGTGCACGATGCGGTACAGCACCCCGTGGGGCTGGCCGGCGCCGAAGGCCGGTGAGCCGGTCGCGGCGTACGTGACGACCTGACCGAGCGAGAAGACGTCGGTCGCCGGGCCGACGTTCCCGTCGACGGCCTGTTCGGGCGACATGAACATCGGGGTGCCGATGGTGATCCCGGTCCGGGTGAGCGCGGTGGCGTCGGCGGCGCGGGCGATGCCGAAGTCGATGACCCGGGGGCCGTCCGAGGCCAGCAGGACGTTGGACGGCTTCAGGTCGCGGTGCACGAGGCCCTTGGCGTGCACGTCGAGCAGCGCCTCGGCGATGCCGGCCGTCAGCAGCAGGACGGCGGACACCGGCAGCGGCCCGTGGCGGGAGACCACCGTGGCCAGGGTCGGCCCCTCCACGAACGCGGTGGCGATCCAGGGGGGCGTGCCGTCGGTGTCGCTGTCGAGGACGGCTGCCGTGTACAGGCCGTGCACCTGCCGGGCGGCCTCCACCTCCCGCCGGAAGCGGCGCCGGAACTCCGGATCGTCGGCCAGCTCGGACCGGACGGCCTTCACGGCCACGGGGCGCCCGGCCTGGGTGTGGGACAGATAGACCTTGCCCATGCCGCCGGCACCGAGCTGGGCCACCAGGGTGTACCCGCCGAGCCGCACGGGATCGTTCGCCTCCAGTTTCCGGAAGACGGACGGCTCCACGTCCTCGTCGTGCACGGTTTCCCCCTCGGTGCGTACGGCGGGCTTCCGGGTGCGGGCGGCGTCACCCCGCCCACGGCGTATGCAAGCCTAACCGCCTTCTGCACAAGGGCAGTTACCGGACGAGTTGCGTCGAATGGCCTGAGTGCGCCGCCGGGCGGCAAGACCGGCCCACCGGCCAACGGGGCGCGAGTTTCGGCTATCACCGTGCGGCGGCTCGACCTCGGGGCGGGTGCGTGGAAATCTTCCGGTGCCTCAGGAATACGCGCACGGTTCGCCTCCCGTTCGTCACGGCGCCCTAGTTTGCGCAGGCACGCCCCGACGTTCCTTCCCTGATCGCTCTCCCCCCAGAGGTGCCCCGATGACTCTCCAGATCACCGAACAGCCGTGCTCCACGCCGGAGACCGACGCCCCCGTCGACGCGTCGGCAGGCGTACGGCCCGATGCCGTCACCGACGAGTTCCGGATCAGCCGCCGCCGGATGCTGCGGACGGCGGCCGTCTCGCTCGGGGCGATCGCGGCGGGCCCGGTGGCCGACGCGGTCGGCGGGGCGCGGGCGGGTGCGGCCGAGTACCGCCTGCCCACGGGCTACAAGGGCGACATCTCGGATCTGAAGCACGTGGTGATCCTCATGCAGGAGAACCGGTCGTTCGACCACTACCTGGGCCAGCTGAAGGGGGTGCGCGGCCACGACGACAAGCAGGTCCTGACCTTCCAGGACGGGACGAACGTCTTCCAGCAGCGCGACGCGGACGGCACGATCGTGACGCCCGCCGTCTCGACGGCCACGTGGAGCGACAAGCACAACTTCTACGGGGCCAACGAGGGCCGGTGGGACACCTGGGTGAAGGACAAGGGCGACCACTGCATGTGGTACTACACGCCCGACTACATGCCGTGGATGTACTCGCTGGCCTCGCAGTACACCGTCTGCGACATGAACTTCTGCTCCCTGCACGGCCCCACCATCCCCAACCGCTACTACCTGATGAGCGGCGCGGCGGGCGGCGAGACGACCAACGCGGGCCAGAACAACTACACCCGCCGCTGGACCACGGTCCCCGAGCAGCTCGAACAGGCCGGCATCAACTGGCGGGTCTACTCCGACAACAGCGGCAACGGCGTCGGCAAGAGCCTCCAGAGCGGTTACGTCGGCGAGTACGGCTGCAACGTCACCAACAGCTTCGCCGCCTTCGACCCGCGCACCGCGAGCGAGGCCGACCTCGCGCCGGGCACCGGCAAGATCTGGAAGGCCAACTCCTTCGTCTACGCGGGCGCCACGACCCCCAACGACGACTCCGAGGCCAACCTCGACGCCGTCCTGCGCGACCTCATCGCCGCCTGCGAACCGGGCGCCGAGCACCCGCTGCCCGAGGTCTCCTGGGTGGTCATGCCGGCCGCGTGGAGCGAGCACCCGGGCTTCGACACGGTGCACGGAGAGCGGTACATGAACAAGGTCCTCAAGACCCTCCAGAGCAACGAGGACATCTGGAACCACACCCTGGTGATCATCACCTACGACGAGAACGACGGGAAGTTCGACCACGTCCTGCCGCCGCGCCCCGAGTCCGGCACCCCCGGCGAGTACGCCGGCACCACCCCGTACGGCTTCGGTCCCCGGGTGCCGATGCTGCTCGTCTCGCCGTGGACCCGGGGCGGTTACGTCGCCTCGGAGGTCTTCGACCACACCTCGACCGTGAAGTTCCTGGAGACCTGGGCCGCCCACCTCGGCAAGCCGTTCACCTGCCCGAACATCACCCCGTGGCGCCGCTCGATCGCCGGTGACCTCACCAGCGCCATCGACTTCGCCCACCCGCGCCCCGGCCCGGTCGTCATCGCCGACCCGGTCACCGGCACCCCGCCGAAGCCGCCGCGCGACCGCATGGAACCCCGCGGCCTCTCCTTCCACCCCCACACCACCCTCACCGAGGACCGCGCCACCGGCACCGTCACCGCCCACATGACCCTCACCGGCGGCCCCGAGGGCAAGGCCGTCAGCCTCCAGGTCTTCCCCGACCGCCACCTCCCCTTCACCAACACCCCCCACACGGTCAGCGCCCAGACCCCCCGCACGTACACCTGGGACACCTCTCTCACCGACGGCGCCTACGCCTTCTCCGTCTACGGCCCCGACGGATTCCTCCGCACCTTCGCCGGCCGCGTCCTCCCTGACGACGCCGACACCCGCCACCTCGCCGTCCCCCGCGTCGAGGCCCGGCTCGTCCGAGGCCGCCGCCCCGTCGTCCGCCTCCACCTCCACAACGACGGCCGCCGCCCCGTCCGCTACACCCTCAGGGCCCACGACTACACGGGCGGCACCCGCAAGCTCACCGTCCCCGGCCGCTCCTCCGCCGTCGTCGACTGGCCCACCGAACACGGCTACTACGACGTCGTCCTCACCGCGGACACCGTCCCGGACTGGACCCAGCGCTACGCGGGCCGCATCGCGACGGCCTGACGGTCACGCCGGGGACGCCGACAGGGCGGCGGCGTCGCCATGACGCCGCCGCCCCGGAGCAGCGGGTTCAACGGGGAGTCGTCGGCTACTCCATGACCCACTGCTGGTTCAGACCGGCGTGGCAGTCCCACTGACGGGCGGACGCGCCGTTGGACTGGGAGTAGTCGGCGATTTCGAGGCACTTGCCGCTGTGGCGGTTCTTGAGGACCATCACGTAGTCACCGATGTAGTAGAGGTTCCACTGCTGGTTCGCGCCGCCGTGGCAGTCCCACTGGCGCGCGGGAGCGCCGTTGTCGGTGCGCCAGTCGGCGATCTCCAGGCACTTCCCGCTGTGCGCGTTCTTGATGTAGTCCCAGATGCCGGTGTCGTACGCGTAGGCCGTCCACTCCTGGTTGGCGCCGCCGGTCACGTCCCACTGGTTGGCCGTGGCGCCGTTGTTGGTCGCCCAGCCGCCGATCTCCAGGACCTTCTGGCTCTGGAGGACCTTGAAGCGGTAGCCGCTCCGGGCCTCGGCGCCGGGGGCCTGCATGCCGATCAGCAGGGCAGCCATGCCCAGGACCGCGCCGAACATCTGGAGCCGGGCCGTTCTCTTCTTCACGGGATCCCCCTCTGGGTCGCCGGAGCACCGTACGGTGCCCGGCCCGGTGCCCGGACCGTCCGGTCGATTCCGGTACGCGCCGCCGCACCGCTCGGACGTCGCAGGGGAGCCTAGGCGCGGCCGGGGCGCCCGCGTGTGCATCGCGTGCGGCCCTTGTTGACCATGCGCGCGGGACGGGACGGGGCCGGCTCACGGCGGAGCCGGAACGCGGAAGAACGGGCGCCACTCCCTGGTGTCGCTGGCGTGATCTTGGCCGATCCTTCAGACTGCATCCGGCCGGAAACTGACCCTTTCCGGCAACGACCGGCCGTGATGGGGGAGTTGTGACGGTGTGGCAGACGATGACGGCAGCGGAAGCGGCGCCGGGGGACCGGTTCGCGTGGTTCGAGCAGGTGGTGTCCGACGTCCTCCTGCCGACCGCGTTCCGCGCGGAGGATCCCGGCGCGTTCGACGCGCGGGGCGGGATGCTCGATCTCGGAGGGGCGCGACTGGCCCGGTTCAGCTACGGGCCGCTGCGCTCGCGCAGGACCCCGGCGCTGATCAGGAAGGGGGACCCGGAGCAGTACCAGCTCGCGCTGGTGGCCGGGGGAACGGCCTGGTTCGGGCAGGAGGGGAGCAGAGCGGAACTCGGCGTCGGCGGGATGACGGTGTGGGACACCTCGCGCCCGTACGAGTCCGGCTCGGGGGCGGACGGCCTGGACGTGGACGTGCTCGTCCTCCAGATACCGAAGGCGCGGCTGCCGCTCCCGTCCCAGCGGGTCGAGCGGCTCCTCGCCCGCCGCATCCGCACCGGGACGGGTCTCGCCGCCGTCCTGGCCGGGTTCCTGACGAACCTGGCCGACAGCGGTCCCGACTGCACCCCCGACCAGCTGAACGGGCTCGGCGAGATGGCCGTGGACCTGGCCGCCTCGACGCTGGCCGGACAGCTCGGCTCCCCGGTGGAGCCGACCGCCGAACTGCGCGCCCATGCCCTGCTCCGGCAGGTCAGGGCCTTCATCGATCACCACCTCGGTGATCCCGACCTGACCCCGGGGACAGTGGCCGCCCACCACCACCTGTCGCTCCGCTCCCTGCACGCGCTCTTCCAGGACGAGCCGGAGGGCGTCGCGGCGACCATCCGCCGCCGACGGCTGGAGGGCTGCCGCGCCGATCTCGCCCGCCCCGATCTGCGCCGGCAGCCCATCCAGTCCATCGCCGCCCGCTGGGGCTTCACCAGCGCGACCGCCTTCAGCCGGACGTTCCGCCACGCGTACGGCACCACGCCCCGCGACTACCGCCTCGCGGCCCTGCGCGGTGCCGTGGCGTGACGACGGCCGACGGGGGCCCGGTCCCCAGCGATGTCCCGCCCGGTCCGGGGCTCGGCCCCGGACCGCCTCGCCTCACTCCCCGCGCAACCCGCTGACGAACCCGCGCCAGGCGTCCGCCCCGACCAGGATCACCGGGCTGTCCGGAAGCTTGCTGTCGCGGACCGGGACGGTGGGGCAAGCGCCGGGGGCGGCTTCGACGCATTCGCCGCCGGTGCTGCCGCTGTACGAGGACGTGCGCCACGTGGCGCCGCCGGTGACGGTGCATTCGACGCACTCGCCGCCGGTGTTTCCGCTGTAGCTGGATTTACGCCACTGCGCGCTTGTCAGGTAGGGACGGATCTCCATAACGCTCCTTCATCACGCGGGCGATCAGAGCCGCCGACTCCTCCACGGAGAGGGCCGCTGCCTGCAGTTGAGCGTATCGGAGCGCGCCCTCCCTGACCGTGTCGGGGTTGGCGGTCATATGGCCCGAGATGAGGTCCTCGGTGTAGACGAGATCCGGATCGTCATCGAAGCGCATCGTGGTGAACGAGCCTGCCAGACTCGCGTGTTCACCTGTGGCAAAGGGCAGGACCTGGATCCGCATCCACCGTTTCGCGCCCGCGTCCAACAGTCGCTGCAGTTGGGCTCGCATGACCTTGTGGCCGCCGATCGGCCGGTGCAGTACCGCCTCGTCCAGGATGACCCAGATCAGCGGCGGCCGGTCACGTACCAGGATGCGCTGGCGTTCCATGCGAGCGGCGACCAGCGCGTCCAGATCGTCGGGCATGCCTGTGGCCAGCACGGCCCTCGCGTACTCCTCCGTCTGCAACAGGCCGTAGACCAACTGGGCCTGGTACGTGCAGATGTACGCGGCCTTCGCCTCCATCTCCGCGTGCGGCTGGAACCACGTGGGCAACTGGCTCCGCAGAACCAACCCCACCAACCGTGAGAAGTGCCCGTCCGTCCCCAGTGCCGCGTCAACGCGTTCCGAGAAGTCGCGGGTGGGGACCTTCTTCGTCGTCTCGACCTGGCCGATGAGGGAGCCGGAGCAGAAGATCACCTGGCCCAGCTGGGTCTGGTTGAGGTGGTGGGCCTCGCGGATACGGCGTAATTCGGAGCCGTAGTAGTCCAGGGGAGAGGCGAAGGGATCGAGCGTCTGGATGTTGGCCACGGCGGACCTCCGGTGTGCAACGCCTTGCGGCGTTCGGTTCCGTACGTAGCCGAGCGTAGTCATCCGCTCGCAGGATGGTGACATGAATCACGTAACTGACCCGGACGTTGAGTCCGAGGGCCACGAAGAACCCGTCTACCGCGCGGAGTTCGCCATGGGAGCGCACTCCGCCCGCCATCTGCGCCGCATCCTGTGGCTCTACCTCAAGGGCTGGGGGATGCCGGAACTGGTCGACGCGGCCGGGCTCGCGCTGACCGAGCTGATCGCCAACGTGGTGCGGCACGTGCCGGGGCGGCGGTGCCAGACCTTCGTCTTCCGGCTGCCCGGCGGCGCCGGTATCCGTGTCGAAGTGGCGGACGCGTGCCCGCGGTTGCCGGTGCTCGTGGAGGCGGACGAACTGGCCGAGGACGGACGCGGGCTGCTGCTCCTGGACGCCGTCGCCGACAAGTGGGGCGTGGAACCGCGCCCGGACGGCGGCGGGAAGACCGTGTGGTTCGAGTGCCTGACCGCCGCCGGCCCGGCCGGAGAGGTTACGAGGACGCCAGCTCCGCCAGCACCGCGTCCGTGAACGGGGTCCACACCTCGGCCGCCCACGGGCCGAAGGCGCGGTCCGTGAGGGCGACGCAGGCGGCGCCTGCCGCCGGGTCGATCCAGAGGAAGGTGCCGGACTGGCCGAAGTGGCCGAAGGTGGCGGGGGAGGAGCGGGTGCCGGTCCAGTGGGGGGACTTGTGGGCGCGGATCTCGAAGCCGAGGCCCCAGTCGTTGGGGTTCTGGTGGCCGTAGCCGGGGAGGACGCCCTTGAGGCCGGGGTGGACGACGGTCTGGGCCTCCAGGACCGTGCGCGGGTCGAGGAGCCTCGGGGCCTGGACCTCCGAGGCGAAGCGGATCAGGTCGTCCACGGTGGAGACGCCGTCGCGGGCGGGAGAGCCGTCCAGGGTCGTGGCGGTCATGCCGAGGGGTTCCAGGACGGCCTGGCGCAGGTACTCGGCGAAGGGGATGTCCGTCGCCTTCGCGATGTGGTCGCCCAGGACCTCGAAGCCGGCGTTCGAGTACAGCCGCCGGGTGCCGGGCGGGGCCGTCACCCGGTGCTCGTCGAAGGCGAGGCCGCTGGTGTGGGCGAGGAGGTGGCGGACCGTGGAGCCCTCGGGGCCCGCCGGTTCGTCCAGCTCGACCGCGCCCTCCTCGTACGCGACCAGCGCGGCGTACGCGGCCAGCGGCTTGGTCACGGAGGCCAGCGGGAAGCGGTGCGCGGTCGGGCCGTGCGTACCGACGACCGTCCCGTCCGCTCGGACGACGGCCGCCGCCGCGGTGGGGACGGGCCAGTTCTCGATCAGTGCCAGACTCTGCATGCCTACGAGGGTAGGGCCTGAATCGGGTTCCCTGCCGATGGCCGAAACCTGCCTCCGAATCCGCTTGCTTCGAGTGCACTCGAAGGATTTAGCGTGGTGGTCATGACGGTGATGGAGACGGAGACGGAGACGAGGGCCGGGACGGCTTCGACGCGGACGGACCTGTGCGTGGCGCCACCCAAGGCGCACCCCCGGCCCGAGGGCCAGGACCGCTACACCATCAGCGAGGTGGCCGCCTTCACCGGGCTGACCGCCCACACCTTGCGCTGGTACGAGCGGATCGGGCTGATGTCCCACGTCGACCGCTCGCACACCGGGCAGCGCCGCTTCACCAACCGCGATCTCGACTGGCTGGCCTTCGTCGGCAAGCTGCGGCTGACCGGGATGCCGGTCGCCGACATGGTCCGGTACGCGGAGCTGATCCGCGAGGGCGAGCACACCTTCGAGGAGCGGCAGGAGCTGCTGGAGGCGACCCGCCGCGACGTCCGCACGCGGATCGCGGAGCTCCAGGACACCCTCGCCGTCCTCGACCACAAGATCGAGTTCTACGCAGGCGCCCGGCGGGCGCCGGAAAGGCCCTGTGCCTGATGACCGACCAGAAGATCGCGACCACGCAGCTCGGCACGGACGGCCCGCAGGTGGGCGTCCAGGGGCTCGGCTGCATGGGGATGAGCGAGTTCTACGGGGACACCGACGAGGCCGCCGCCCGCGAGACCCTGGAGACGGCCCTGGCGGCGGGCGTCACGCTCTTCGACACCGCCGACATCTACGGCAGCGGCGCCAACGAGACCTTCCTCGCGCCGTTCGTCGGGGCGCACCGCGACGAGATCGTCCTCGCCACCAAGTTCGCCATCGAGCGCCGCGACGACGACCCGGCGTACCGGGGCGTGCGCAACGACCGCGCGTACCTCCGCCGGGCCGTCGAGAACAGCCTCCGCCGGCTGAACACCGACGTCATCGACCTCTACTACATGCACCGCCGCGATCCGGCCGTCCCGTTCGCCGAGTCCGTCGGGGCCATGGCCGAGCTGGTCCGCGAGGGCAAGGTCCGGCAGCTCGGGCTCAGCGAGGTCACCGGCGCCGAACTGCGCGAGGCCCACGCCGTCCACCCCATCGCCGCCCTCCAGTCGGAGTGGTCGCTCTTCAGCCGGGACGCCGAACGCAGCGCCGTGCCCGCCGCCGTCGAACTGGGCGTCACCGTCGTGCCGTACTCGCCCCTCGGGCGCGGCTTCCTGACCGGCTCCTTCACCGATGCCGGCAAGGAGCTGGGCGCGGACGACTTCCGCCGCTCCCAGCCGCGCTTCAACGGCGACAACGCGCGCACCAACGCCGCGCTCCTGGAGCCCGTCCGCACCATCGCCGCCGCCCACGGCGCGAGCCCCGCGCAGGTCGCCCTCGCCTGGGTGCAGCAGCGGGCGCAGGTCCACGGACTGTCCGTCGTCCCGATCCCCGGCACGCGGAAGAGCTCCCGGCTCCTGGAGAACACCGCCGCGACGAGGCTGACGCTCACCGACGGGGAACTGGCCCTGCTGGAACCCCTCGCGGACAAGGTGGCGGGCGACCGCTACACGGACATGAGCAACACGTCCTCCGCGCGCGCCGTGGAGACCATCCTCCATGTGAAGCCGTCGACCGACTTCGCGTGGCCGGTCGACGGCGCGATCGACCCCTCGATC
>NZ_JBSFHN010000049.1:0-49383 GCF_053597115.1 Streptomyces sp. NPDC001515 | reverse complement strand
GTCCAACGTCAGGTCATCGGCGAAATGCCGGTCACCGGTCGCGTCGGGCACGTACTTCACACAGACAACGATCCTCAAGCTCACGCCGGCTCTCCTACTGCATCGTCTTTTCCGGGGCTGCCTTGTTGCACGCAGCATAGGCGCCTGATGGGGCGTTTTCCGGTCGGGGCGACCGACGCTCCGACCGTCATATTACTCGCCAGTACATCCATTCGCCGCCTCATGAGCAAGCGCTTTGCCCTGTGATCTGGCCAACGCCCGGCGCCCAGGCGCCGCAAGGAAAAGCTCAGTCGCGCAGCGCCGTGAATCCGCCCTGGTGGTAAACGAGCGGACGGCCGCCGCCGACCGGATCGCCGGTGATCGCCTGGGCGATCACGATCCGGTGGTCTCCCGCCGGAATCCGGGCCACGACCCGGCAGACCAGCCATGCGAGAACGCCGTCGAGCAGGGGGACGCCTTCGGGTCCGCTGCGCCATTGGGTGGAGGGACCGAAGCGGTCGGCCCCGCTGCGCGCGAAGGTCGCGGCCAGGTCGCGCTGGTGCTCGCCGAGTATGTGGACGCCGATGTGCTCGGTGCGGGCGATCACCGGCCAGCTGGAGGAGGACGTGCCCACCCCGAAGGAGACGAGCGGCGGATCGGCGGCGACGGAGTTGAGCGAGGTGGCGGTGAAGCCCACCGGCCGGTCGCCGGCGGCGGTGATCACGGCGACGCCCGCCGCGTGCTGCCTGAAGACGGAGCGGAGGAGGTCGGGGGTGGCCGTGCGGGGGTTGCCGATCTCGGGTGATGCCGTCATGGAAATGTCCTTCTGCGCGTCGGAGGTGCGGGGCCGCGGGTGCTCAGGCACCCGGACAGCGCGCACTCGCGTTGCGGGCGAGGTCGACGTGGACCCGGCCGTAGAGAAGGAGTTCTGGCGGCATAGCGTCAGACTGACGATGGGTGGCGGGTGCAGTCAAGACCGTCCCATCAGGTGGGAGAAGCATCACGGCCCGTCATATGGCGCGGCCCAGTGCGGCCACGACGTCCGCGGTGCGGGGCTGCCCGGCCGCCCGGCGGACGATCCGGCCGGTGGCGTCGAGGACCAGGACCGTGGGGGTGCGGCTGATGTCGAGGTCGCGGACGAGAGTGAGATGCGCCTCGGCGTCGATCTCGATGTGCGCGACGCCGTCCACCATGCCGGCCACCTCCGCGAGGGTGCGGCGGGTGGCCCGGCACGGCTGGCAGAACGCGCTGGAGAACTGGACGAGGGTGGCCTTCTCCCCCAGCTCCGCGCCCAGTTGGGCCGCGGTGAGCCGTTCCGCGTGCTTCTGCCCGTCCACCTTCGGCCTCCTGTCGGATCCCCGCTCAAGGGGTCAGCGCCCGAGGCCCGCCGGACATTCCCTGCCGAGCCACGTGACGAGAATCTCCCGCCCCGGGCCCTGGGAGACTGGCCAGCGCGTCGCGCATGCGGCACGATCGGCCCAATGCCGCAAACCTACGGCTGCGTAACTTCCGCCGGGAGAACCTCTCAGGCGCTGAAGAAGGGTCTTCACCAGATGGCAGAACTCGTCTATCGTCCGGTCATCGGCGTCGCTCGTACGTTTTTCAAGGCGCTCGACCTGAAGATCGACACTCAGGGTTCGGAGCACATCCCGAAGACCGGCGGCGCCGTTCTGGTCAGCAACCACATCAGTTACCTGGACTTCATCTTCAACGGCTTCGCTGCCCTGCCGCAGAAGCGGCTGGTGCGGTTCATGGCCAAGGAGTCGGTGTTCCGGCACAAGGTCTCGGGTCCGCTGATGCGCGGAATGAAGCACATCCCCGTCGACCGCAAGCAGGGCGAGGACGCGTACGCGCACGCGCTTGCGTCGCTGCGCTCCGGCGAGATCGTCGGCGTGTTCCCCGAGGCGACGATCTCGGAGTCGTTCACGCTGAAGAGCTTCAAGTCGGGGGCGGCCCGGCTCGCCCAGGAGGCCGGTGTGCCGCTGGTGCCGATGGCGCTGTGGGGCACGCAGCGGCTGTGGACCAAGGGGCGGCCTCGCAATCTCAGGCGCGACCACATCCCGGTGACGATGCGGGTCGGCGAGCCGGTGGAGGCCCCCGCCGACCAGTACGCGGGGGCCATCACCCGGCGGCTGCGGGAGCGGGTGCAGGAACTGCTCGAAGCGGCCCAGCGCGCCTATCCGGTGCGGCCCCGGGACGCGAGCGACACCTGGTGGGTGCCCGCCCACCTCGGCGGTACGGCTCCGACGGCGGCCGAGGTGCGCGAGCGCGGCTGACTCCGCCGCACCGGGGGCGGCGGAAACGTCACTCCGGGGTGCGGACCGTGATCCGCGCCCCGGGGCTCAGCTTCTCCAGCCCCTCGGCGAGTTCGGCGGCCGCGGCGTCGAGCGCGTCCGCGGTCATCGGCGCCATGGACTCCAGCAGGAACAGCGCGTTGACGGAGTGTTCGGTGAGCCGGGTCCGTACACCCTGGCGCCAGTTCCACCGCCGGCAGGTCACACCCTCGTCGTCGCACCAGACGACCTCGCCGGGCTCGGGGTGCTCGACGGTCTCGGCCCCGCCCGCGACGGTGGCGAAGGGCTCCGCGCCCGTGGCGCGGATGAGGCGCATGGCACCCGCGATGCGGTCGGCGTCCTCCCCGCCGACCGGGATCAGGTGGGCGACGCTGATCGCGTTGTAGAGGTCGACGAGCTGATTGATCCTGGGCAGGCCCGCATCGGTCAGGGCCCGCTTGGCGAGTGCCTCGGCGGAGTTGCGCGTCCGCGAGGGCTTGGCACCGAACGCCGTGTATGCCTCGCGCCAGGCGGCCAGGTGCGGGTCCTCGTGCGGCTGCCGGTCGCCCAGCCGCTCCTTCAGGCGGCGGGCCGCGTCGTCGAGGAGCGCGGAGCTCGCGGCGTCGCTGGGCCCGTTGACCAGGCCCTGCGCCTCGACGACCAGGGGGGTGAAGCCGGGGGCGAGCGTGCGTACCTCGTCGGAAACGGTCAGGGTCAGGGACATCGCGTACCTCGTCTGGAGACGGTGGTTCAGAGTGCCGTGGGGAGCAGCCGCCAGAGTTCCGCGCGGTCGGCGGCCGTCCGCAGGGCGTGCAGCACCTCGGGCTGTGGTTCTGAATAGAGTACCGGATAGTCCACTTCATTGAACTCCGCACGGACCGGCCAGGCCAGCCGCTCCCGGTCGAGGGAGAACTGCGCGTCGACCCCCGGCGGGACGTTGCCCCGCGCGTCCAGGCGGCACCAGCGGTCCCGGCCGGGGAGCAGCACGGCGGTCAGTCCGTGGAGGACGCCGGGCTGACCGTCGTCGTCGGCGAGTGCCTGGTAGCAGAGGGCCGTCGGGATGCCTTCGGCGCGCAGCAGGGCGGCGAGGGCGTGGGACTTGCCGTGGCAGATCCCGTTGCGGGTGGCGAGGACGTCCGAGGCGCGCCAGGCGACGCGCATGTCTCCGGAGTCGACGGAGTGCGCGATGGCGTCGCGAACGAACAGGAAAGCGGCCTCGGCGTATGAGTATGCGCCGTTCGCCTCGGAGCGCAGACGGTCGGCGATCTCACGGACCACCGGATGCTCATGGTCGATGGCCTCGTCGGCCGCCAGGTACGCGGCGATGTCCGGGTTCTGCTGGATCAGCTCCATGAGGGGCGAGCATAGAGAAGCGATCGACCGTGATCAATATCTTTACGGTCGGTCGCAACTCTATGCAGAAGGGTTCAGGCGGCCATCTCTTCCTTCAGCGCGAGGACGAAGGCGTCCACGTCGTCCTCGGTGGTGTCGAAGGCGCACATCCAGCGGACGTCACCGGCCTTCTCGTCCCAGAAGTAGAAGCGGAAGCGCTTCTGCAGGCGTTCGCTCACCTCGCGCGGGAGGCGGGCGAAGACCGCGTTGGCCTGGACGGGGTGGATGATCTCCACCCCGTCCACGGCGCGCACGCCCTCGGCGAGCCGCTGGGCCATGGCGTTGGCGTGCCGGGCGTTGCGCAGCCACAGATCACCGGCGAGCAGCGCCTCCAGCTGCACGGACACGAAGCGCATCTTGGAGGCGAGCTGCATCGAGAGCTTGCGCAGATGCTTCATGGCCCGCACGGCGTCCGGGTTGAGCACGACGACGGCCTCGCCGAACAGGGCCCCGTTCTTGGTGCCGCCGAAGGAGAGCACATCGACGCCGACGGTGTTGGTGAAGGTGCGCATCGGTACGTCGAGGGCGGCGGCGGCGTTGGCTATGCGGGCGCCGTCGAGGTGGACGGCCATGCCGTGCCCGTGGGCGTGCTCGCAGATGGCACGGATCTCGGCGGGGGTGTAGACGGTGCCCAGTTCGGTGTTCTGGGTGATCGAGACGACCTGCGGCATGGCGCGGTGCTCGTCGTCCCAGCCGTACGCCTCGCGGTCGATGAGCTCGGGGGTGAGCTTGCCGTCCTCGGTGGGCACCGTGAGCAGCTTGAGTCCGCCGACCCGCTCGGGGGCCCCGCCCTCGTCCACGTTGATGTGGGCCGACTCGGCGCAGATGACGGCGCCCCAGCGGTCGGTCATCGCCTGGAGCGAGACGACGTTGGCGCCCGTTCCGTTGAAGACCGGGAAGGCTTCCGCGGTGGGACCGAAATGGCTGTGCATCACGCGCTGGAGGTGTGCGGTGTACTCGTCCTCGCCGTAGGCGATCTGGTGGCCGCCGTTGGCGAGGGCGAGTGCGGCGAGGATCTCCGGGTGCGTGCCCGCGTAGTTGTCACTGGCGAAGCCGCGGACCAGCGGGTCGTGATGACGACGCGCGTCGGTCCTTACGGGTGCGGGGTCAGCCACAGGCGCTTTCCGTTCACTTCCGGGGCGGGCCGGTCCCAGACGCCGGCGATGGCATCGGCCAGCTCCTCGACGTCGGTGAAGCCCGCGAACTTCGCATTCGGGCGCTCGGCGCGCATGGCGTCGTGCACCAGTGCCTTCACGACCAGGATCGCAGCCGCGCTGTGCGGCCCCTGCTCGCCCCCCTCCTTGCGGAAGGCGTCCGCGAGGGCGAGGGTCCACGCCTCGGCCGCCGCCTTGGACGCGGCGTAGGCGGCGTTGCCCGCGGTGGGGCTGCTCGCGCCGGCCGCGCTGATCAGCACGTACCGGCCGCGGTCGCTGCGCCGCAGGCCGTCGTGGAAGGCCAGTGAGGTGCTCTGGACCGTGCGGATCAGCAGCCTCTCCAGCAGTGTCCAGTCCGCGAGGTCGGTCTCGCCGAAGCTCGGGCTGCCCCGCCAGCCGCCCACCAGGTGGACCAGGCCGTCGATCCGGCCGAACTCCTTCTCGGTCTTCGCGGCCCACTCCCGGGCCGCCCCGAGGTCGGTCAGGTCGACGGTGTCCCCGGTGACGGTGGCGCCCCCGTGGGCGTACCGCGCCGCGTCCACGGCCTCCGCGAGCCGGGCGGCGTTGGCGTCCGAGGCGACGACGACGGCGCCCGCCTCGGCAAGCCGCAGCAGGGCCGCGCGGCCCGCCGGTCCGGCCGCGCCCGCCACCGCCACGACCGCGCCTTCGAGCGCACCGCTCCCGCTGCCCGTGCCGTTTCCGTTCATGGCCACCGCCTCCTCACGACGTGCGCTCACGCGGCCGCCCGCCCGGCGTCCGCGGCGGTGATCCCCTTGGTGGAGGCGATCACGTTCTTCAGCTTCTTGGAGAGCGCCTCATAGAACATGCTCAGGGGAAACTCGTCCGGAAGCACGTCGTCGACGAGCTTGCGGGGAGGCTGGGTGAGGTCCAGGGCGTCGGGGCCCTTGGCCCAGCGGGATCCGGGGTGCGGTGCGAGGTAGGTCGCGACCAGGTCGTACGCGGCGAACCAGTGCACCAGCTTGGGGCGGTCGATGCCGTCCCGGTACAGCTGCTCGATCTCGGCGCACAGCTGGTTGGTGACCTGCGGGGCGCGCTCCCAGTCGATCCTGAGGGTGTTGTCCGTCCAGCGCACGACGTCGTGCTTGTGGAGGTACGCGAAGAGGAGCTGGCCGCCCAGACCGTCGTAGTTGCGCACGCGCTCACCGGTGACCGGGAAGCGGAACATCCGGTCGAAGAGCACCGCGTACTGCACGTCGCGACCCTGGCGGACCCCGTCCGCCTCCAGCTTCACGGCCTCCTTGAAG
Organism: Streptomyces sp. NPDC001515; assembly: GCF_053597115.1. Taxonomy (NCBI): domain Bacteria; kingdom Bacillati; phylum Actinomycetota; class Actinomycetes; order Kitasatosporales; family Streptomycetaceae; genus Streptomyces; species Streptomyces sp. NPDC001515. The sequence continues at coordinate 43,320 of NZ_JBSFHN010000049.1, read as the reverse complement.
GCGGTGAGGTCGCAGCGCAGCTCCTCCAGGCCGTACATCCAGAACGGCTGGCGCTGCTTGATCATGAAGGGGTCGAAGGGCAGGTCGCCGTGGCTGTGGGTGCGGTCGTGGACCATGTCCCAGAGCACGAAGGCCTGCTCGCAGCGCTGCTGGTCGCCGACCATCTCGCGGATGTCCTCGGGCAGGTCCACCCCCAGCAGTTCCACGGCGGCCTCGGTGACTCGGCGGAAGCGGGCGGCCTCGCGGTCGCAGAAGATGCCGCCCCAGCTGAAGCGCTCGGGGGCCTCGCGCACGGCGATGGTCTCCGGGAAGAGCACGGCGGAGTTGGTGTCGTAGCCGGAGGTGAAGTCCTCGAAGGTGATCCCGCAGAAGAGCGGGTTGTCGTAGCGGGTCGCCTCCAGGTCGGCGAGCCACTCGGGCCAGACCATGCGCAGCACGACCGCTTCGAGGTTGCGGTCGGGGTTGCCGTTCTGGGTGTACATCGCGAAGACGACCAGGTGCTGGAGCCCGTCGGCGCGGTCCCTGGCCGGCTGGAAGGCGAGCAGCGAGTCCAGGAAGTCGGGGACGCCGAAGCCCTCGGCGGCCCAGCGGCGCAGGTCGCGGACCAGGGCGTGGTGGTAGGCGGCGTCGTGCGGGAGCAGCGGGGACAGCTCCTCCACGGCGGCGGTCACCCGGCGCAGCGCCTCCTCGGCGCGCGCCCGCTCCGGCGCGTCCTCGGCGCCGAAGTCGATGGAACCGTCCTTCGACTGCCAGGGGCGGATCTCCTCCACGGCACTCTTGAGCGCGGACCAGGCCGGGTGGTCCACCACCCGTTCCGCGGAAGCTATGCCCCCGCCGACACCGTCATGCACAAGAATTTCCGTCATTGCTCTTCCTCCACAGGAGAACCTCGCGTCAAGCAACCGTATCCATGTGCGGTTCCCCGAGACAAGTGGGGTCCGGGAAATTATCCTGCGCCATCCCATGGTCACCGCGATTCTTCCTGTCCCCCACGGCCAGGACGGATTCTTCCGTCGGGCGCGAGGCGTCCTCACGGAGTGGTGGGCCCCGATCGCCTACGGTGTGCGGTCATGCCGGATCGCCCCGTGGGTAGGAGCGGCACGGGCGGAAGCATCGACGGAAGCGAGAGTGCCTTGTCTTTTCTCACCATCGGTCATCGCGGAGTGATGGGGGTCGAGCCGGAGAACACCCTGCGGTCGTTCGTCCGCGCCGAACAGGCCGGAATGGACCTCATCGAGCTGGACCTCCATCTGACCAAGGACGGCGCGCTCGCCGTCATGCACGACGCGGAGGTGGACCGCACGACCGACGGCACGGGAGCGATCGCCGACAAGACCCTGGCGGAGCTGCGCGAGCTGGACGCCGGGCTGGGCGAGCGGGTGCCGGTGTTCGAGGAGGTGCTCGACGCCGTACGGTCCCCGATGCAGGCCGAGATCAAGGACGTGGCGGCGGCCCGCACCCTGGCCGAGGTGCTGACGCGGCGCGCCCTGGCCGACCGGGTCGAGGTCATCTCGTTCCACGACGAGGCGATCGCGGAGGTTGCGCGGTTGGTGCCCGGGGTCCGCACCGCGCTGGTGGCCAGCCGCTGGGGCGACGACGTGGTGGACCGGGCCGGCGCGGTCGGCGCCACCCGTCTGGTGCTCAACATCCGGCGCATCACGCTGGAGCTGGTCGAGAAGGCGCACGCCCGGGGGCTGACCGTGGTCGGCTGGGTGGTCAACACCCAGGACCACCTGCGGCTGGCCCGCGGCCTCGGCCTCGACGGCGCGACCACCGACTACCCGGAGATCCGCCGCGCGGGCCGCTTCACCGCATGAGGAGCGTCACGGGCGCCCCAGGCAGGGCAACCGCCCCGGCCGGGACCGGGGCGGGCGCTCATCCTTCGACGAGGTCCTTGACCAGCAGCTCGAAGGCGAGGTCGTCGCGCTGCGGGATGCCGAAGCGCTCGTCGCCGTACGGGAAGGGGCTCAGCTCCCCGGTACGGCGGTAGCCGCGGCGCTCGTACCACGCGATCAGCTCCTCGCGCGCGGAGATGACGGTCATCTGCATCGAGCGGACGCCCCAGGTCTCCCGCACGGTGCGCTCCGCCTCGGCGATGATCGCCTTGCCGAGACCGGCGCCCTGCTCGGCGGGGCGCACGGCGAACATGCCGAAGTAGGCGGTGTCGCCCCGGTGTTCGAGCTGGCAGCAGGCGACGAGCACGCCGTCGCGCTCCACCATGAGGAGCCGGCTCCCCGGGGCCTCGATGACCCCGCGCACCTCGTCCGGGTCGGTGCGCTGGCCCTCCAGGAGCGCCGCCTCGGTGGTCCAGCCGACGCGGCTGGCGTCGCCCCGGTAGGCGGACTGGACGAGGTCCACGAGCGCCGGTACGTCCGCCTCGGCCGCGTCACGGAAGGTCAGGTGTCCCGGGTCCCGGGTCGGGGCGGTGTCCATGGCGGGTCTCCTCGTCTGCGCTGGGGCGGTGCGGCAGCAGCGTAACTCCCGGGCCCGCGCCGGACGCCACGCGTCCGGGGTGCGGACCGCCCCGCCGGACGGCGTCGCGGGACGGTTCACCCCCCACGCGCGCTCCCCCTTCGCTCCTGTGCGCCGCGTACGGGCGTGCGGCCACGGGCAGCTTCTGAGCGGCGGCGACACCGGTCGCCGGGGGGAGGTCGCGCTGTGCACGGACCGGGCACGTCCGGCTGGCTGCTCACGGCGCTGTGCGCGCTGACGGGGGCGTACTGCCTGCTGCGCACCCGCGGCACGTCCGGCGAGGCGCGCCGCGGTGCGCGGGCGGAGGCGGTGATGGGCTTCGGCATGGCGGCGATGGCCCTGCCCACCGCGGTCCTCACCCCGCCCACGTGGGGATGGACGGTGTACGCGGCGCTCTTCGGCGCCGCCGCGCTGCGAGCCCTGTGGTCCGCCCGGCGGGGCCGTCACCATCTGCACCATCTGGTCGGCTCGTCGGCGATGGTCTACATGTCCGTGGTGATGGCGCGGTCGGGCGGTGCGGGGCACGGTGCCCACGCCTCGCACGCGATGGCGTCCGCCGGGGGTGTGCCGCTGCTGACCGGGCTGCTCCTGGTCTACTACGCGGGGTACGTGCTGCGTGCCGGGACCCGGCTCATACCCGTGTCCGTCGCCCCGGCACCGGCCGGCGCGGCGGCGGTGGGCTGGGGGGCGCGGCCGGAGCTAGCCCTGGCGTGCCGGCTGACGATGGCGCTGGCGATGTTCGCCATGCTGCTCACCCTGTGAGACGGCGGGCTCGGTGAAACCGTGGCGTACGTCACTTGGCGAGCACGGCCATACCCGTGCGGACCACCGCGCTCATAGGCTGACGCCATGGTGGTCTCCGTCGTTCTGCTGCTGCTCGGTGTGCTCGCCGCCGTCGTGACACCGCGGCTGATGGCACGGGCCGCGTGGCCGGAACGCGAGCCCGTGGTCGCGCTGTGGGTGTGGCAGTGCGTGGTGGCGGGGGTGCTGCTGTCGTTCGCGCTGTCGATGACGTTCAGCGCGGCGGCCGCCTGGCAGGCCGTGCGCGGCCATGTGTTCGCGCCGGCCCCGCGCGCGGTCGTGGAGGCCTACGCGCTGGGATCGTACGGGCCCTGGTCCGCCGTGATGGCCGTGCTGCTCGGGCTCGGCGGGGTGTGGACGGCCGCGATGCTCACCCGCGAGATCCGGCGGGCCCGTCGGGAGCGGCGGCGGCGCCGCGACGAACTGCTGGTGCGCTCCCCGCTGCTGCCCGGCGAGGAGCCGGGCAGCAGCCGGCTCGTGGTGCTGGAGGGCGAGCGCCCCGACGCCTGGTGGCTGCCGGGGGCCGCTCCGCAACTGGTCGTCACGACCGCCGCGCTGGGGCGGCTGAAGGGCCGTCAGCTCGACGCGGTTCTCGCCCATGAGCAGGGGCACGCCAACGCGCGCCACGACTGGCTGCTCAACTGCTCCGGGGCGCTGGCCGCCGGATTCCCGCAGATCCCGGTCTTCGCGGCGTTCCGGGGCGAGATGCACCGGCTCGTCGAACTGGCCGCCGACGACACGGCGTCCCGGCGCTTCGGCCGGCTGACGACCGCGCTGGCCCTGGTCGAACTCAACGAAGACCGCGGGGTATTCGGGCCCTGTCCGCCGCCCGACGCGCAGATGCCGGAGCGGGTCAGCCGGCTGCTGGCACCGGCCGGACGGCTGACGGCGGGCCGGCGGCTGGGGCTGACCGCGGCGGCGACCCTGCTGCCCGCGATTCCGCTGCTGGTCGCGTTCGTCCCCGCGCTCGGCACCCTGAAGTGACCGGACGCCCCGGAAGGATGGCGGGCCTGTGCGGAACGGTGAACTCCGTGCGCGGGGATGGCCCGGTCGGTGACGGTCGGCGAAGATCCCCTCATGTCCTCCCTGCTCCGCTCCCCCGCACCCCCCGCCCGCACCCGTGACGCCGCGCCGCTGCTGCGGGCCGGGGCGGCGTGCGCGCTCCTCTCCTTCGCCCTGCTGGCCCCGGTGGCCGCCCGCTGGTCCCCGCTGATGCGTCTGGACGGGGAGATCGCGCGGGCCCTGCACCGGCGGGCGGTCACGGAGCCGGGGCTCGTCCGCGTCAACCGGGTCCTGACGGACTGGGTGTGGGACCCGTGGACGATGCGGGCCCTGATCGCGGTGGTGGCCGTGGTGCTGTGGTGGCGCGGTGCCCGGCTGCTCGCGGTCTGGATCGCGGTGACGGCGGCGGCGTCCAACGTGCTCCAGCAGGTCCTGAAGGCGGCGGTCGACCGGCCCAGGCCCCACTGGCCCGACCCGGTGGACTCCGCGCACTACGCGGCGTTCCCGTCCGGACACGCGATGACGGCGACGGTGACCTGCGGCCTGCTGCTGTGGCTGGTCCACCGCTCGGGCGCCGGGAGCCGGGTCCGGCGGACGGTCCTGGCCCTGGCCATCGTCTCGGTGCTCGGGGTCGGTCTCACCCGGCTCTATCTCGGGGTGCACTGGCCCTCCGACGTGCTGGGCGGCTGGCTGCTCGGCGCGGCGGCGGCAGCCCTGGCGGCGGGCGTGTTCGAACGGCGGGAATCGCGCCACGGCACGGGATCCGGCTGAACGGGCGCCCTTGCCCGCCCTCACGGCCTCCGCGAGGATCGGGGCCATGGCGATCAAGGGTGTGCTCTTCGATTTCTCCGGGACGCTGTTCCGGATCGAGTCCGTCCGCGCATGGCTCACGGGTGCCCTGGCCGAGCGGGGGGTGGAGCTGGGGGCGGCGGAGTTCGAGCGGTGCGCCCGGGAGCTGGAGGCCGCGGGCGCGCTGCCGGGCGGCCCGTCCCCCCGGCGGGTGCCCGAGCGGCTGGCGGAGGCCTGGGCGCTGCGCGACGAGAGCGCGGCGCGGCACCGCGAGGCGTACATCGGGCTGGCCCGTCAGGTCGAGCTGCCCGATCCGGGGCTGTACGACACCCTGTACGAGCGGCACCGGCTGCCGGGCGCCTGGCAGCCCTATCCGGACGCGGCCGAGGTGCTGTCCGCGCTGAGTGACGAGGGGATCGCCGTCGGTGTGGTGAGCAACATCGGCTGGGATCTGCGCCCGGTGTTCCGGGCGCACGGGCTGGACCGCTGGGTCGACGCGTACGTGCTGTCCTTCGAGTACGGCGTCCAGAAGCCGGACGCACGGCTCTTCCGCACGGCCTGCACACTCCTCGGACAGGATCCGGCCGATGTGGTGATGGTGGGGGACGACCGGGTGGCGGACGGCGGGGCGGCGGCTCTGGGCTGCGAGGTGCGGTTCGTGGACCATCTGCCCGTGGACGAGCGGCCCCACGGACTGCGGGAGCTCGAACTGACCCGCCGGGTTGCCTGAGACACATGTGAGAGATGTCCCTGACGCCCCATGGGTCCGATCGTCACATCGGGGCCTTAACCTGGGGGGTATGTCCCCGACCCCGCGCCCGTCCTCTTCCGCGCGTTCCGCCGCCGACGTGAATGACGACATTCGCGAGCTGTGGCGGCGCTCGGGCGGACAGCTGTCGCCGGAGGACGAGGAGGAGTACCAGCGGCTGCTGGTCGAGTGGGCCGCCGCCACGGGCGGCAGTGCCCGGTCGGCCGCCTGAGCGCCGCCTCCCCTCGGGAACCCTCCCCCGACGCCCCCGTGTCCGCCCGGTCGCGACGCGGGGTCCCGCCCGGTGTGCACCGGGCGGGACCGATGTCCGCGACGACCGTGTCCGCCGGGGCGGCCGGGCGCCGGTTCAGCGCGCGAAGTAGTCCGGCTGGGTCTGGACGTTCAGCTCGTCCGTCCGCACCCGCTTCGCCGGGTCCGTGCGCCGGTCGTCGATCCTCAGGACGTCGAGGCCCTTCTCGATGTCGTTCGAGTAGATGTAGCCGTTGTAGTAGTACGCCGACCACGGACCGGCCGTGGAGACCTCGTCCAGGGTGACGGGGCCGCGCTCGAAGTATCCGATCTCCGTGGGCCTGGAGGAGTCGGTGAAGTCCCACACGGAGACCCCGCCCTGGTACCAGGCCTGGACCATCAGGTCGCGGCCCTCGACCGGGATGATCGAGCCGTTGTGCGCGACGCAGACCTCGGTGTCGGCCTGCGGGCGGTCGATCTTGAAGTAGCTGCGGAACACCAGCTTGCGGTGATCGCCGCGGCCGACGATGTCGTAGATGCCGTCGGCACCGCGCTTCGGGCCGACCTCCTCGTTGCAGGTGGCCGCCCCGCCGCCGCCGAGTTCGTCGGTGAAGACGACCTTGTCGGCGCGCTGGTTGAAGGTGGCGGAGTGCCAGAACGCGAAGTTCACGTTGTCCTGGACCCGGTCGATGATCTTCGGGTGTTCCGGGTCCTTGATGGAGAACAGCAACCCGTCGCCCATGCAGGCGCCCGCCGCCAGGTCCTTGGACGGCAGCACCGTGATGTCGTGGCAGCCCGTCGTCCTGGACACGCCCGGGTTCTCCGGGGCGCCCGGGTTCCCGCCGTCCGGGAAGAGGACCGGGAAGTTCACGACGCGCGCCTGTTCGGGCGCCTTGCGCGGCACCTTGATGACGGAGATCCCGTCGTGCGGCGGCTGGCAGTCGGGGAACGTCACGTTCGGCGAGTACGAGGACACGTACACGTACACGTCGTTCCGCTCGGGCACGAGTGTGTGGGTGTGCGAACCGCACGCGGTCTCGACGGCGGCGACGTACTTCGGGTTGCGCTTGTCGCTGATGTCGAAGACCTTCATGCCCTCCCAGGAGGACTTCTCCGTGGCGGGCTGGGTGGTGCTGCTGCACGAGTCGTCGCTGCGCGAGGAGTCCGTGGAGAGGAACAGCAGGTTGCCGGAGACGGAGATGTCGTTCTGCGACCCGGGGCACAGGACCTGGGCCACGGTGCGCGGCTTCCTCGGGTTGCTGATGTCGAAGATGCGGAAGCCGTCGTAGTTCCCGGCGAAGGCGTACTTCCCCTGGAAGGCCAGGTCGGTGTTGAGGCTGCGGAGCGCGTCCTTGGGCACGTTGGCGACGTGGGTGACGTTGGCACTGTGGACGATCTCGTCCACACCGGGCACCTCACCGCTGCTGATCGCGGCGGCCGCCTCGGCCTGACTGCTCGTGGAGAGTGCGGTCCGGGGCGCGGGCGCGTCCCCGGGGTCGGGTGTCGCGGCCGCGGGGCCGGCCATCAGCACGGTGGCGAGCAGACCGGCTGCGGCCACTGCCACGCCCAGACGTCTGCGCCGCACCGGGGTGGTGTGCAACGAGGTCACTGCGTCCTCCCGTGGTTCGGTGGGTAGTTGCCCGGTTCACGGACTACGGCAGTATGGTCCTTGCCATGCCCATACCAACAGATGGCAACAAGAACGTCATGAAGGTTTTTGATCGACGCTGCGCGTAGACGTGTTAGGACAGAGCGCAACCACCCAACCGTCTCTGGAGGTCGCTTTGTTGATACGTCGTCGGAGCACCGCGCCGCGCGTACGCGTCGTCGCGGCGGTCGTGGCCGCCCTGCTCCTTTCCGCGGGGTGCGACGCGGACGGCGGTGGCGACGAGGCGGACACCCGGGCCCACGGGGCCGGTTCGGTCGTCGCTCCGGGCCGGCCCGGCGAGCCCGCGCGGACCCTCTCGCCCTCGCAGGCCGCCAAGGAGGCCGCGGTCGACTCCCCCAACACGGCCGACGTGCGCTACGTGCGGCGCATGATCCTGCACCACACCCAGGCCCTGGAGATGACCGCGCTCGTCCCCTCCCGCGCCCGCTCGTCCTCCGTCAAACGCCTCGCCGCGCGCATCACCGCCGCCCAGCGGCCGGAGATCGGCGCGATGGAGGGCTGGCTCTCCCGCCACGGCAAGGACGAGAAGGCCGCCGGTCACGACGACCACGCGGCCATGCCCGGCATGGCCACCGCCGCCCAGCTGGAGGAACTGCGCGCGGCGAAGGGCGCGGCCTTCGACCGGCTCTTCCTGGACCTGATGATCACCCACCACCAGGGCGCCGTCACCATGGCCACCGAGGTGCTCTCCCAGGGCAACAACGTGCAGGTCGAGGAGATGGCCGACGATGTCGTCGCCCAGCAGACCAGCGAGATCGGCCGGATGCGCGCCCTGTCCCCGTGACGGGCTCCGTCCGGCCGGGCGTCGTCCCGCGCTCGCCCCTCAACGGCCGGTGCCGACGGCACCGGCCGAGTGAAGCGAACGCCCGAGGTCTCCGGTGAGGACGCGGGGGTGGCGCCGCCACCACCACAGGTCGGGGCCGGGCAGTCGGTGGAACCGGCCCAGTGCCTGGCCGTCGTCGTCGACGGTCGCGGCCTTGTACCGGTCGTCCAGGGCTTTGATCCTCGGGGTCCAGAGCTGGACCACGTGTTCGTCCAGGAGCAGCCACGCCTCGTGAAGCCAGTTTCGGCAGAAGAGGTCGTTGGTGTACTCGTCGATGTCGTCGCCGTAGCCGCGCTCGATGGCGCTCACCAGCGCCGCCCACGCGCTCACCCTGTCGGCGACCGTGAACGCCGTCCGCCGGCCGCGCCGGTGCAAGAGTTCTCCCACCTCGGTTTCCGTCGCCACGGGCGCGAGGCTCTCACGTCCGGTCCGTCCGGGCGACCGAGATGTCTCCGTCCACCGGGGTCCGGCAAGCTCCGCAGCGTGACGGCCCCGTGGACACCGACATCCGCCTTGTAGGAGCAGCGCTCTCCCCTTGAGCGCTGTCCGGGTGCGATGCTGGAGGGACCCTCGGGAAAGAGGTGTGCCGTGCTCCGTGTCGCCGTCGTCGGCTCCGGCCCCAGCGGGATCTACACCGCGCAGGCCCTGGTGGGGCAGGACCTGGTGCCGGGGGTGCGGGTCGATGTGCTGGACCGGCTGCCGTGTCCGTACGGACTGGTGCGGTACGGCGTGGCGCCCGACCACGAGAAGATCAAGTCGCTTCAGCGGGGTCTGCGGTCGGTGCTGGAGCACGAGCGGGTGACGTTCGTCGGGAACGTGCCGGTGGGCGCGGGCGGGGTGGAGCCCGGGCGGCTGGCCGGGCTGTACCACGCGGTCGTGTACTGCGTGGGGGCCGCGACGGACCGTCCGCTCGGGATTCCCGGCGAGGAACTGCCGGGCAGCCGTTCGGCCACGGAGTTCGTCTCCTGGTACAGCGCCCACCCGGACACGGCCACGGAGCGCTTCGGGCTGCGGGCCCGTACGGTCGTCGTGATCGGGATGGGGAACGTGGCGGTCGACGTGGCCCGGATCCTGGCCCGGGGCGCGGACGAACTGCGGCCCACGGACGTGCCGCAGCCCGCACTGGGCGTGCTGGCGGGCAGCCGGGTGCGCCGGGTGGTCATGGCCGGGCGGCGCGGACCCTCGCAGGCCCGGTTCACCACGAAGGAGCTGCGGGAACTGGGGGCGCTGCCCGGTGCCCGTGTGGTCGTCGATCCGGCGGAGCTGGCCCTGGACCCCTGGTACGCCGCTCCGGCACCGGGCTCCCCGCCGCCGCCCGCGGTGGTGCGGCGCAATCTCGACGTGCTGCGCGGATGGGCGGCCGGGGCCTCGCCCGCCGGGGATGACCGGGCCCGCCGGATCGCGTTGCGGTTCTTCCTGCGCCCGGTCGAGGTGCTGGAACGCGGCGGCCGGGTGGCCGGCGTGCGGTTCGCCCGGACCGTGCCGGACGGCGAGGGCGGTATCCGCGACACCGGAGCGTACGAGGACATCGCCGCGGAGCTGGTCCTGCGGGCGGTCGGCTACCGGGGCGTGCCGCTTCCCGGGATGCCCTTCGATCCGGTGCACGGGACCGTGCCGCACCGGGCCGGGCGGGTGCTCAGGAACGGCGTGGCGTCGCCCGGGGAGTACGTCGCGGGGTGGATCAAGCGGGGGCCGACCGGGGTCATCGGGTCGAACCGGTCCTGCGCGAAGGAGACCGTCGCCTCGCTGATCGAGGACGCGCCGCTCCTCGCGCGCCGCCCGGCCGCCCCGGACCCCCTGGCGGTGCTGCGGTCCTGGGCTCTGCGCCCCGTGGAGTGGGGCGGCTGGCAGTCCATCGAGCGGGCGGAAGCGGCTCTCGGGCGTTCGCTGGGCAGAGGGCCGGTGAAGATCCCGGACTGGCCGGGGCTGCTGAGCGCCGCCCGGGGCGACGAGGCGTAACCCTCGCCGGACAGCCCGCGCCCGGCGAGGCCCCCGGAGGCGCGGCGGACCGCCCGCCGGGTCCCGGCCGCAGGAAGCGGTTCAGTCCTCGCCGAGGCGGGCCGCCTGGCGGTCGGCGGCTTCGAGGACCGCGTCCAGCAGGCCGGGGAAGAGCGCGTCGAGGTCCTCGCGCCGCAGCCCGTTCATCTTGGCCGTGCCCCGGTAGATCTGCTGGACGATCCCGCTCTCGCGGAGCACCCGGAAATGGTGCGTGGTGGTGGACTTCGTCACCGGCAGGTCGAACCGGGAGCAGGTCAGTTCGCTGTCGGCGGCGGCCAGTTCGCGGACGATGCGCAGCCGGACCGGGTCGGCGAGGGCGTGCAGGACCGACTCCACCCTGATCTCGTCCCGTGCGGGGTGGGCCAGCGCGCGGGCGGCGGCCACCGGGTCGGTGGCGCTGGCAGGGGTCACGTCTCGCTCCGCATCGTCGCTCGGTCCGGCCTCCCATAGTACGAGGTGCGTCGTAGGAGAACGAAGGGGCGCCGTATAGGACAGGAACTGTCCTGAAGCCTGCCTACTGTGGTTCTGCGGCCGGGCACCCGCCCCGGCCCCCAGGAGGCGCGGACCCATGACGGACACGGTGGAGCAGGCACGCCCCTTCTCGGGGCCCGCCGCGCTGGAGGCGTGGCTGGAGGAGCACCACGACAGCCGGGACGGACTCTGGCTGAAGATCGCCAAGCGGGGGTCCGGGGTGGCGTCGGTGACCGCGTCGGAGGTGATCGACACGGCGCTCTGCTTCGGCTGGATCGACGGACAGCGCAAGTCCCTGGACGCGGTGTACTACCTCCAGCGGATCACCCCCAGGCGTCGCCGCAGCCCGTGGTCGCTGATCAACGTGGAGAAGGTCGCGACGCTGACGGCGGAGGGCCGGATGCGGGCCGCGGGGCTCGCGGAGGTGGAGGCGGCCCGCGCGGACGGGCGGTGGGCCGCCGCGTACCCCTCGCAGAGCCGGGCCACCGTGCCGGACGACCTCACCGCCGCGCTCGCGGCCGACGAGGCGGCGCGCGCGTTCTTCGAGGGTCTGAGCAGGTCGGACCGTTATCTGGTGCTGCTGCGGCTGATGACGGCGACGACGCCCGAGGTCCGGGCGGCCCGCCTGGAGAAGGCCGTGGCCTCACTGGCGGCGGGCCGCAAGGTCCGCTGAGGCCCCGTCAGCCGCGCAGCAGCTCCGGCTCCTTGGCGAGCGAGGCCAGCCGGTCCGCCGGGTCGGGGATCAGCCGCCGGGTCGTCAGGTCGAGGATGCCCGCCACACCGGTGATCTCGGCGGCGACCGTGCCGTCCTCCTTGAGGATCTGCTGCGCGACCGTGAAGGTCTTGCCCTCCCCGTAGTCGAAACGGCAGGACACCCGGACCCGTTCGCCGCCGCGCAGTTCGCGGCGGAACTTCACGGTGACTTCGAGCGCGACCGGTCCCACTCCGTCGGCCAGCAGCTTCTCCTGGGGGAGCCCGGCCGCCCGCAGCAGTTCCCAGCGCGCGTGCTCGGCGTACTGGAGGTAGACGGCCTGGTTGAGGTGGCCCTGGGTATCGAGTTCGTAGCCCCGTACGGTCACATCCACGAAGAAGGTCATGAACCGCGCAACAGCGCCCCCGCTTCCGGCATTCCCGCGGGCCGGGTGGTCCGGATCACTCCTCGGGGCGGTGCGCGGGCAGGCGGTCGGCCAGGCTGCCGGTGCGGTCCGGTGCCGTTCCCAGGTGCGGGAAGCGCAGTTCGGTGCGGCTGGTGAAGACCTCGTCCGGACGCAGCACCGTGGTGGGCTGGTCCGGCCGGTTGGGCGAGTCGGGCAGGTGCTGGGTCTCCAGGCAGACGGCGCCGTGCCGGGTGTGGCGGCCGCCGCCCGGCGCGGTCAGGGTCCCGTCGAGCTGGTTGGCCGTGTACACCTGGATGCCCGGTTCGGTGGTCCACACCTCCATGGTCCGGACGGCGTCCGGGGCGGTGAGACGGGCCGCGCGGCGCAGTGCGCCGGGGGTGGCGGGGGCGTCGAGCACCCAGCAGTGGTCGAAGCCGCCGGCCCGGCGGACCTGGGGGTGGGGGTCGGCGACGCGCTCGGCGAGGATCTGCGGGGCGGTGAGGTCGAAGGGGGTGCCCGCGACCGGGGCGGGGGGTCCCTCCGGGATGCCCTCGCCGTCGACCGGGAGGTAGTGCGCGGCGTCGACCTGGAGGGCGTGTCCGAGGACGTCGCCCCGGTCGGTGAGGTCGAAGTACGCGTGGTGGGTGAGGTTGACGACCGTGGCACGGTCCGACGTCGCGGTGTAGTCGAGGGCGAGGGTGCCGGCCGTGTCGAGGGTGTACGTCACCGTCACGTCGAGCGCGCCGGGGAAACCCATGTCGCCGTCGGGGCTGTGCAGGGTGAGCCGGAGGACGGCTGCCTCGTCGTCGGCCTCGCCCTCCGCCTGCCAGACGCGGGTGTGGAAGCCCTCGGGGCCGCCGTGGAGGGCGTGGCCCCGGTCGGTGGGCGGCACCTGGTGGGCCGTGCCGTCGAGGGTGAAGCGGCCGTGGGCGATGCGGTTGGCGAAACGGCCGATGAGGGCGCCGACGAAGGGGTTCTCGCCCGTGTAGGCGTCGAGCGATTCCAGGGAGCGGACCACCGAGGCGGGTGTTCCCCGGGTGTCGGGCACGGTGAGGCGGTGCAGGATGCCGCCGTAGGTGAGGACCTCGGCCCTGACTCCGGTGCCGGAGTCGAGCGTCCAGAGGTCGACGGGCACGGGCCCGTGGGCGCCGAAGGGTGTGCGTGTCGCGGTGGGGCGGGGCATGTGCTTCCTTGGGACGGGGCGGGGCGGCCGGGCGGGGCCGGGCCGTGCCCTGCCGCGGAACGGCGGGGCACTCCCCGGGGACACGCGCCCGGCCCCCGCGTGGGGGCGGATCCGGCGCCGCGCGCTACGCGCCGGCGGCCGGCCGGGGAACGGTGGACTCGCGGACCACCAGACGGTATCCGGGGCGGGGCCGCCGCGGTTCGGGCACGGACTCGCCGGAGAGGCGTTCGACCAGGCTGTCGACGGCGAGCCGGGCGATGGCCTCCTTGTCGGGGGCGACCGTGGTGAGCGTGGTGACGCCGTAGAGGCTCTCCTCGATGTCGTCGAACCCGACGACGGCCACGTCCTCGGGGACGCGCAGCCCCCGTTCGGACAGGGTCCGCATGGCGCCGATGGCGATGAGGTCGTTGTACGCGAACACGGCGTCGGGCCGCTCGCCCCGGTCCAGGAGGGCGGCCATGCCGACGGCGCCGTCCTCGCGGCCGTAGCCGTCGGTGACGACGACCAGCGATTCGTCGGCCCCGATGCCCGAGGCGGCCAGCTCCTCGCGCCAGCCGCGCAGCCGCAGATGGGCCGGCTGGCGTTCGCGGCCGGTGCGGGAGCCGAGGAAGGCGATCCTGCGGTGGCCGAGGGCGACGAGGTGGGCGACGGCCTCGCGGGCGGCGGCCACGTTGTCGATGGCGATGTGGTCGTACGGGGCCTCGTACTCCCGTTCACCGAGCAGCACCAGGGGCGCGGTCTCGGTGCGTGCCATCAGGTCCTCGGTCTCCAGATGGATGGGGCTGAGGATCAGACCGTCGATCACGTGGGATCGGAAGCCCTGGCTGACCAGGAGTTCCTTCTCGCGCAGTCCGCCGGTGTGGTCGACCAGCACGGTGTAGTCGTGCCGGGCGGCGGCGTCCACGACGGCGCCGGCCAGTTCCGCGAAGTAGGGGTTGCCGAACTCGGGGACGGCGAGGGCGATGATGCCCGTGCGGCCCTTGCGCAGATGGCGTGCGGTGAGGTTCGGCCGGTAGCCCAGCTCGTCGATGGCCTGCTGGACCTTCGCCCGCATCTTCGGTGTGACGTGCTGGTAGTTGTTCACCACGTTCGACACGGTCTTGATGGACACGCCCGCCCGTTGTGCAACGTCCTTGAGGCTGACGCCCACGGCACTCCCTGGATCGATTCGTCGCGCGGTGACGCGCGGGGGGACCGGCTCCGCCGGTTCTGCTCCGGAGGTGCCGGGGCGCGCGGGCCCCGGCACCGGCTTCAGGTGGTTCTGCGGCTGCGCGACAGATAGCGCTGGGCCACGACGACAACGATAAGGAACCCGCCGCTGACGACCGACTGGTACGAGGAGTTCAGCGAGCCGATCTGGTTGATCAGGTTCTGGATGACCGCGAGGAGCAGGACGCCCCAGAGCGTTCCGCTGATCGAGCCGGCGCCGCCGATGAGGAGGGTGCCGCCGATGACGACGGCGGAGATGGCGTCGAGTTCCATGCCCACGCCGACGATGGTGACGCCGGAGGAGAGCCGGGCCGCGTTGAGGGCGCCGGCGAGCCCGGCCAGCAGCCCGCTCAGGGTGTAGACGAGCATCTTGGTCCGGGCGACCGGCAGGCCCATGAGCAGCGCGGCGTCGTTGCTGCCGCCGACGGCGAAGAGGGTCTGCCCGAACGAGGTGCGCTGGAGCAGCAGTCCGCCGGCGCCGAACAGCGCGAGGGCGACGAGGATCGGGTAGCCGAAGCCCCAGACGCTGCCCTGTCCCAGCTCCGCGAAGGCGGAGTCCTTGGGCACCAGATAGGTGGTGGCGCCCTCGTCGGTGAGCGCGAGGAGCAGTCCGCGCGCCCCGAGGAGGGTGGCGAGGGTGACGATGAACGGGGCCATGCCGGCCCGTGCCACGAGGAATCCGTTGAGGAGTCCGATCGCCCCGCACACCACGAGCGGCAGGAACAGCGCGGCCAGGAAGCCGTATTGCGAGGCCCAGGCGGCGAGGACCCCGCCGAGGGCGAAGACCGAGCCGACCGAGAGATCGATGCCGCCGGTGATGATGACCAGGGTCATGCCGAGGGCGACGACGGCGGGGAACGCGGCCTGGACGGTCACGCCGCGGGCGTTGTCCAGGGTGCCGAACGTCGGGTAGACGAAGGACGCGACGATCACGACGACGAGCAGGACGGCCAGGACGCCCTGGCGCTGGAGGAGTTCGGCGACGCGCTGCCCGCCCGTGGGGCGGGGGGCGCTGCCGGACGGGGGCGGTGCCGTGCGCGGCGCGGGGGCCTGGGCCACGGGGGCGGAGGAGATTTCGTTCATCGGGACCGACGCTCCCGGGCGACGTAGACGGCGGCGATGATGATGGCCGCCTGGGCGATCTGTGCGGTGGAGTCGGGCAGGTCGTGCTTGACGAGGGTGGCGCGCAGCAGCTGCATCAGCAGGGCTCCGGCGACGGTGCCGAGGATGCGGATCGATCCGCCGTTGAGCGGGGTGCCGCCGACCACGACCGCCGTGATGGCGGAGAGTTCCATGAGGGTGCCGAGCGACGAGGGGTCGCTGGCGGTGAGCCGGGCGGTGGCGAGGATGCCGGCCAGGGCCGCGAGGACCCCGCAGAGCATGTACACCCCGATGAGCACCCGGCGCACCGGCAGTCCCGCCAGGGCGGCCGCGGAGCGGTTGCCGCCGATGGCGACGATCTGGCGGCCGAAGGTGGTGCGGGTGACGAGGAAGGCCACGGCCAGGGCGAGGACGCCGGCGATGAGCACGACGGTCGGGATGCCGAGGACGGAGCCGGTGCCGAGCGAGAGCAGGTCGGGGTTGACGATCTGCTTGAGCTGGCCGTCCGCCATGACGAGGGCCAGTCCCCGGCCGCCGACGAACAGGGCGAGGGTGGCGACGATCGGTTGCAGCCCGACCAGCGAGACGAGGCTGCCGTTGACCGCCCCGACCACGGCGCCGGCCAGCAGTGCCACGAGGAGCGCGGGCACCAGCCCGTATCCGAGGTACAGCGGGAGCAGGGCCGCGGCCAGGGCCATGGTGGAGCCGACGGAGAGGTCGACGCCCTCGGTGCCGATGACGAGCGCCATGCCCAGGGCGACGATGACGATCGGGGCGACCTGGACGAGCTGGGTGCGCAGGTTGTCCACCGTCATGAAGTGCTCGGTGAACAGGGCGTTGAAGAAAAGGACGACCGCGACGGCGAGGTAGACGCCGTACTCCTGGTACCAGGCGGGGTCGCGCAGCCGGGCCAGCGGGCCGGCGGCGGGGGTGGTCAGTGCGGCCTGGGTCATCGGGGGTCCTCCTTCGCGGCCGGCGCGTGGTCGGCGAGTACTTCGAGCAGATGGCTCTCGGCCACCTCGTCGCCGGAGAGTTCACCGGCGACCGCGCCGCCGCGCAGGACGACGATGCGGTCGGCGCCCTCGATGAGTTCCTCGATGTCCGAGGAGATGAGCAGCACGGCGAGCCCTTCGCCGGCGAGTTCGTCGATGAGGCTCTGGACCTCGGCCTTGGCGCCGACGTCGATGCCCCGGGTGGGTTCGTCCAGGAGCAGCACCTTGGGTTCCAGGCAGAGCCAGCGGGCCAGCAGGACCTTCTGCTGGTTGCCGCCGGAGAGTTCGCCGACCTTCTGCTCGGGGCTCGCGGCCTTGATGCGCAGCCGCTTCATGAAGATGTCGACGATGCGGTCCTGCCTGGCGCGGGAGACGATCCCGGCGCGGGAGAGCCGGGGCATCGCGGCGAGCACGATGTTCTCGCGGACGGAGAGTCCGGGGACGATGCCCTCGGCCTTGCGGTCCTCGGGCAGCAGGCTGATGCCGGCCCGGATGGCCCCGGCGGAGGTGAGCCGGCGCAGGGTGCGTCCGCCGATGCTCAGTTCGCCGGAGTCCAGGGCCAGCGCGCCGGCGAGCGCCTTGGCGGTCTCGCTGCGGCCGGAGCCGAGGAGCCCGCCGAGGCCGAGCACCTCTCCCCCGTACAGCGAGAGGGAGATGTCGTGGAGCTGGTGGCCTCGGGTCAGGCCGGTCGCGGTGAGCACGGGGGTGCGGGAGGCGTCGTGACCCTCGGCGCCGAAGCTGGTGACGCCGGAGCGGCGGACCTCGGCCATGTCGCGGCCGAGCATCATCGAGACCAGGCGCATCCGGTCGAGGTCGGCGAGATCGCCGGTGTGAATGTGCTTGCCGTCGCGGAGCACGGTGACGCGGTCGCAGATCCGGTACAGCTCGTCCATGCGGTGGCTGACGTAGACGACGGCGATGCCGCGCGAGCGCAGGTCCTCGATGACCCGGAACAGGGTCTCGACCTCGCGCGGTTCCAGCGAGGAGGTGGGTTCGTCCATGATGACGACCTGCGCGTTGACGGAGACGGCGCGGGCGAGGGCGACCATCTGCTGGGTGCCGATGCCCAGGGTGTGCAGGGGGCGCCGGGGGTCGACGCGCACGCCGAAGCCGTCGAGCAGGCCGGTCGTCTCGCGGTGCATCCGCGCGAAGTCGATCAGGCCGAAGCGGTTCTTGGGTTCGCGGCCCAGGAAGATGTTCCGCGCCACGCTCATCAGCGGGACGAGGTTCACCTCCTGGTAGATCGTGGAGATGCCGGCCTGCTGCGCCTCGAAGGGGCGGGCGAAGGCGACGGGGTCCCCGGCCAGTCGGAGTTCGCCGTCGTCGGGGCGGTAGACGCCGGTCAGTACCTTGATCAGGGTGGACTTGCCGGCGCCGTTCTCGCCCACGAGCGCGTGCGTCTCGCCGGCGCGCAGGGTGAAGGTGACGCCGTCCAGGGCGACGACGCCCGGGAAGCGCTTGCTCACCCCGCGGGCTTCGAGGACCGGTGCGGCCGTCGCGGGGTCCTCGGGCGCGGCGGCCGCCGGCGCGGGTGACTCCTTGGTGCCGGCGGCCGGCTGCGGTACTGCTTCGGGTGGTGCCATGGCTGTTCTTGGCCTTCCGCTCTTCCAGAAGTGGGGGCCCGGGTCCGCCGTGCGGTGGTGCCGGCGGGGCCGGGGGCCGGCCGCGTACGGTTCGTTACGCGGCCGGCGCCGGACGCCGGGCGGTCCGCCGGCGGTACGGGCCGTGGGGGCCGGTCTCGGTCAGAACGCGCCGCCGAGCGAGGCCTCGGCGTTCGACTCGTCGTAGGCGCGGTCGGTGATGATGACGTTCTCCGGGATCGCCTCGCCGCCGTAGAACTTCTGGGCGGTCGCGAAGGCCAGCGGGCCGAAGCGCGGGTTGGACTCGATGACGGCGTTGTACTCGCCGTTGACCAGGGCCTGGACGGCGTTGCGGGTGCCGTCGACGGAGACGATCTTGACGTCCTTGCCGGGCTTCTTGCCGGCGGCCTTCAGGGCCGTGACGGCACCGAGGCCCATCTCGTCGTTCTCCGCGTAGACGGCGGTGATGTCGGGCTTGGACTGGATGAGCTGCTCCATGACCTGCTGGCCCTTGTCGCGGGCGAACTCGCCGGTCTGCTGGGCGACGATCTCCAGGCCGGGCGCCTTGGCCTTGAGCTGGTCGACGAAGCCCTTGGTGCGGTCGGTGGTGACGTTGTTGCCGGAGGCACCGAGGAGGATGGCGACCTTGCCCTTGCCGCCGGTGGTCTTGATCATCGCGTCGGCGGCCCGCTTGCCCTGCTCCACGAAGTCGGAGCCGAGGAAGGCCACATAGTCCTTGCAGGCCGTGGAGTTGAGCTTGCGGTCGATGGTGAGGACCGGGACCTTCTTGGCCGCGGCGGCCTTGAGCGCGGGCTCCAGGCCGTCGGAGTTGAGCGGGGCCACGATGAGGAACTGGGCGCCCTGCGCCAGCATGTCCTGGATGTCGCTGATCTGCTTGGACAGCTGGGACTGGGCGTTGGTGGTGAGCAGCTTCTTGACGCCGACCTTCTTCGCCTCGTCCTTGATGGACCGGGTCTCGGCGATACGGAAGGGGTTGGCCTCCTTCTCCGACTGGGAGAAGCCGACCACCGCGTCCTTCAGGTCCAGCTTCGGGGCGCCGTAGGTCTGGAGCGTGCAGCCCGAACCGGAGGTGGACTCGGGGGTCTTGGCCGCCTGCGCGCCCTGGCTGCTGCCGGCGTCGGCGGTGTCCGAGGTCTCCGACTTGGAGCAGCCGGAGGCGGCCAGCGTGGCGGTGGCGGCGAGGAGGCAGGCCACGGCGAGGGTACGGGTTCGGCGCTGGATCATCATGCGCGGGAGCTCCTTGGCGGGATGACGGCACGCCGATGTGCGTGCGGTCGGGCATGGCTGGACGGTGCGTCCGCTGCCGCGGGGGTGCGGCAGCGACGACTGCGTTCCTCACGGCCCCTGTACGGCCACACGGTTCCCACCTGGGAGAACTGTGGTCGTGAGAGCCTTCGCGGCCTCTCGGCGGCTCGGTTTACAACGTTATATATGCGCCGCGGCGCGGGCGGCAAGAGTGGCGTCGCCCCGTTTCCAAAATGAGTCGGAGCCCTCCGCGGCGACCGCGTCGCACCTGCCGCCGCACCCCTGGACAGCCGCCCGAAGCCGTGTTGTCATACCGCGGGCACACATATGTCCCACGTTGCACGACAACGCTGTCACGCACCGCCCCACGGACAGCGGTGCCGCTGTCGTCCGGCTCGACGACGGCGGCACCGCCGACCGCCTCCGGCAGCTCGCCCGGTCCCCTCAGGCGTCCCCCATGACCAGACCCTCGATGGTGTGCTTCTGGACAATGGGCGCGAGCGCGTCGACCACCGGGCAGCCCAGGTGCGCCCGGACCCGCTCGGGCAGCGACTCCCAGAAGCCGCGGGTGACCGCCATGTCGTGGTGACCGTCGTTGCCCGCGCCCGGGGCGTCCACGCCGAGGACCAGGACCGGGCGGGGGTCGGCCGACCGGTTGGCCGTGCCCCGGTGGATCGTCAGGGCCGAGCGCGCCGAGATGTCGCCGCGCCGCGGGAACTTGCGCTCGGCCAGGGCCTCGTAGCGCGGGTAGTCCTCGCGGCGCGGGAACATGGCGTGCCCGAAACGGGCGCCGTCGTCCCACTGGGTGCCGGGGGCGATCTCGAACGGACCCATGTCCTCGCGCGTGTCCACGGCGGTGAGGTTGAACGCCAGCGAGGTGAGCCGGCGCTCGCGGCGGGTCTCCTCGGGCATCGGGAAGTCGCGGTGCCAGGGCTGGTTGACCGCCCCGGCGAGCGGCACGTCGAAGCCCAGTTCCACGATCCGGTAGTCGGGGCCGAGGACGGCCTCGCTGACCGCGCGCACCCAGGGGTGGTCGACGAGGTCCACGAAGCCCCGCAACTGCTCGGGGTGGATCTCCACGTAGTAGCGGTGCGGACCGCGGCCGACCGCGCCGCCCTCCCGGCCGCGCGCCTCGGCGAAGGCGGCGTCGATGTCCTCGCGCATCCGGTCCGCCCAATCCGGGGCGAAGGCTCCCCGGCACGCGGTGATCCCGGGCCCGTACAGATCGCGCACCGCGTCCTCGGCGGGCGGGAACGGGGCGGTGGTGGTGACGGCCTGCTGCATGGTGTGGTCCTTCCTTCGCTGGGAGCACCCTCATATTGCAACGTTGCAAGCAACGTGGCAAGAGGGTGCACGGGGGAACCTCGCACCACCTGTTACGGTCACTGCGCACGGGCGCGGGCCCTCCGCCCCCGGCAGAGAGCGGGAGCACCGGACGTGGCAGCGAGACTCAAGGACGTCGCCGCACGGGCGGGCGTGTCCGTCAGGACCGTCTCCAACGTGGTGAGCAACGCGGCCGCCGTGGCCCCGGCGACCCGGGCCCGGGTGCTGGCCGCGGTGGAGGAGCTGGGCTACCGGCCGAACCTCGCCGCCCGCAACCTCCGCCAGGGCCGCACGGGCCTCATCGGCGTGGTCGTCCCCGAGATCCACTCCCCCTACTTCGGGGCGCTCGCGGGTCTCCTCATCGACGCGGCCCAGGAGCGCGGCTGGACGGTGCTCCTGGAGCGCACCGGGGGCCGCGCGGAGCTGGAGCGGCGGCTGCTGGACGGCTCCGAGGGCCATCAGGTGGACGGGATGATCATCAGCCCGTGGTCCACGCCCCCGGCCGAACTCGCCTCGCTGGCGGGCGGGTTGCCGCTCGTGGTCCTCGGCGAGCTGGATCCGCACGGGTCCATCGACCATGTGGCGCTGGACAACGTGGCGGCGGCCCGGGACGCCGCCCGGCACCTGGTGGCGGCCGGCCGCCGGCGCGTCGCCGCGATCGGCCTCCAGTCCGCGCTCGGGCACGGCACCGCGGAGCTGCGGGCCGAGGGGTTCCGGCTGGCGCTCGCGGAGGCCGGGCTGGACGCGGTGGCCGAGATGGAGGTGGCGGATCTGCACCGCGAGGAGGGGGCACGGGCGCTGCGGGAGCTGCTGCTCCTGCCGGAGCGCCCGGACGCGGTGTTCTGCTTCAGCGACGAGCTGGCGCTCGGGGCGCTGCGGGCCTGCGGCGAGCGGGGCGTGCGGGTGCCGGAGGAGCTGGCGCTGGTGGGCTTCGACGACATCGAGGACGGACGGTTCTCCACCCCTTCGCTGACGACGGTCTCCCCCGACCTGGCGCAGATCGCCGAGCGGGCGGTGCAGTGCCTGAGCGAGCGGGTGCTCGGCCGGCTGGCGGATCTGCCGGCGCGCCGGATCATGGTCCCGCACCGGCTGCTGGTCCGCGAGAGCAGCGGGGCGTAGGGCCTGTCCGACCGTTCCCGTCCGCCGGGCAGCAGGAGGCTCCCGGCGGCGCGGGCTCGTGCCGCGCCGCCGGGAGCGGTTCTGAGGGGCGGGTGCCGCACGCCGGGGTGCGGCACCCGGGGTGTTACGCCTTCCCGCCGTCGTGCAGGGCGGTCACCTCCTGATCGGTGAGCGCCTTGTCGAACACCTGGACCTGGTCCACGGAACCGTTCCAGAAGTCGGTGTTGTTCCCCGACCACTTGGCGCGGCCCACGGACAGGGCTCCGCTGCTGACGTCGGCCGATCCGGCGGGGGCGGTGGAGACGAGGGTGCCGTCCACGTACAGCTTGATCTCGTGGCCGCTGCGGACGCCGACCAGGTGGTACCACCGGCCGAGCTGCGGCGTCATCTCGGCGCGGGCACGGTGGGCACCGGGCGTGGAGAAGGCGAACGCGCCCTGGCCGTACTGGAGGTAGAAGGGGTTCTCCTGGCGTCGGCCGTCCTGGCTGACGACGGTGGCGTAGTTTCCGGGGAGCGCGTCCAGGGACGCCCAGGCGGAGACGGTGTAGTCGCCGGTCGTGTCGACGACCGGGCCGTCGGTCTCGGCGTACTGGCCGTCGCCGTCGAACCTCAGCGCCGAGCCGTGCACGCCGGTGGTCCAGGACGTGCCCCCGGAGAGGGTGAGGTCCTTGTGGTTCGGTCCGGCGTCGGCGGCCGTGGTGCCCTTGTTCTCGTCCAGCGACCAGGAGCCGCCGCCCTTGACCGGGGTACGGCTGCCGGCGGCGGCGCCGGCGGCGATGACCTCGCGGTTGATCTTCCGGACCTGGGCGGCGTCGACCTTGATCTCGCGGCGGTCGTACGTCCAGAGGCCGTTGAGCTCGTTCTCCAGGTCGGTCACCTGGGTGTAGATGGAGCCGGAGAGTTCGGCGCCGGCCGCCTCCAGGTAGTACTTACGGGTGTTCTCGACGTACGTGGCGGTGAGCGCGGCCTTGTCGGCGACGCCGCTGTAGATCACGGTCGGGGCGCCGGGCCACATGTGGCCGGGCATCCGCAGGGTGAAGCCGCCGTGCTCGCCGTCCATCGCGGCCCGGTTCGCGTCCGGGAAGGCCGGGTCGGTGTTGTTGTAGTCGTGGTGGTCGATGATGTCGCCCTTGCCCGAGTCACCCTTGGAGTTGCAGCAGTTGACACCGCTGTGGGCGTTGACGATGCGGGAGGGGTCGGCCGCCCGGACCTTCTCGGTGATCCTGCCGGTCTCGGTGCGGTCCCACTCGCCCCAGCCTTCGTTGAAGACGATCCAGGAGCCGATCGAGGGGTAGTTGTGCAGCTGCTCCATCATCTCGGCGCCCTGGTCGACGAAGGCATGGTGGCCCTTGTCGTTGGTGAGGTTGCCGGAGACGAAGTCCTGCCAGACGAACAGACCGAGCCGGTCGGCGTGGTAGTACCAGCGGGCGGGCTCGACCTTGATGTGCTTGCGCACGGAGTTGAAGCCGAGGTCCTTCTGCGCCTTCAGGTCGAAGACCAGCGCGTCGTCGCTGGGCGCGGTGTTCAGTCCGTCCGGGTAGAAGCCCTGGTCGAGCTGGGCGAGCGAGAAGAACGGCTTCCCGTTGAGGACGATCTTCCGGTAGCCGCCGACGTCGGCGATGCCGACGGAGCGCATGCCGAAGTAGCTGTCGACGGTGTCCTTGGACCGGCCGTCCTTGAGGGTGACCTCCAGGTCGTACAGGTAGGGGTCGTCCGGGGTCCACAGGTGCTGCTTGGCGACGGGCAGGCTCAGCTCCCTGTTGGCCGGTCCGGTGACCGTGCCGACGACCTTGCCCTTCTTGTCGCGGGCGACGGCCGTGACCCGGGCGGACGTCGAGGCGTCCTCGGAGTTCGCCTTCAGGGCGAGGCGGCCCGTGCCGATGTCCGGGGTCGTGGTCAGGGAGTCGATGGCCGCCGGGGCGACGGGCTCCATCCAGACGGTCTGCCAGATGCCGGAGGACGCGGTGTAGAAGATGCCGCCGGGGTTGGCGGACTGCTTGCCGGTGGGCTGGTCGGGTCCGGTGGTGTCGGTGACCGCGACAACGATTTCCTGCGGGCCGCTGCCCTTGACCGCGTCGGTGATGTCGGCGCTGAAGGCGGTGTAGCCGCCGGTGTGCTCGGCGACCCGCGTGCCGTTGACCCAGACCGTCGCCTCGTAGTCGACGGCGCCGAAGTTGAGCTTCAGCCGGTTGCCCTTGTCGGCCTTGACGGCCCAGTTCTTCGGGACGGTGACGAGCTTGCGGTAGAACATGTGGTCTTCGTGGCGTTCGAGACCGGAGAGCTGCGATTCGACCGGGTACGGCACGGTGATGCGCTCGTCGAGCTTCTTGCCGAAGACCGGCTTCTCGCCCGCCTCGGCACCGGCGAACTCCCACGGGCCATTGAGGTTCTGCCAGCGGTCACGCACCTGCTGCGGGCGGGGGTACTCGGGCAGCGGGTGCTCGGGGTCGACCTTGTCGCCCCACTGGGTGGTGAGGCGGTGCGTCGACTTGTTGGTGGCCGTGCGGTTGATCGCGGGGACGGTCTCGCCGCCCGCCTTCAGGCCGGCCTCGCCGTCGTACGCGATCTTGACGCGCTGGTCCTTGAGGACCGCCGCGCCCAGCTTGACGACGAGTTCCCTGCCGCCCCGGGCCCGGGTGACGGACGTGACGGGCATCGGGGTGGTGTCGGCCTCGACGGTGAGGTGGTCCTTCAGGGACCCGTAGTCGCTGACCTCGTCGTCGAAGACGGCGTGCAGTTCCGTGCCGTTGTCCGCGATGCTCAGCCCGACGGGGTAGACCTCGAAGTCGGCGGGCGGGGTGAAGGCGGACTCCGGGACGAACTGCTTGGCCAGCTTCGCGCTGGACCAGCGCAGGAACATGTTCGCGCCGCCGGTGTCCTGGAACATCTCCAGCTTGAACGCGTGCGGCTCGCCGGCCTTGAGCGTTATCGGCTCGCTGGTCTGCTCGTTGTCCCAGTCCGGCTGCCAGTGGTCGATGACGGCCTTGCCGTCGATGAACAGGCGGAAGCCGTTGTCGCCGCTGGCGGAGAAGGTGTAGTCGCCGTCCTCGGGGGCGGTGAGGAAGCCGGTCCAGCGGGCGGTGGTGTTCTCGGTCCGGCCGGTGGTCGACTGGAACGTTCCCGTGAGGCCGGGGAAGTTGATGTTCGGTTCGAGAGCGACCCCGCCGAGCTGGGCGAAGTCCCGCGCGCCCGGCGCGGACATGCTGTAGTACTCGCCCTTCAGACCATGGACGGTGGTGGCCGGGTCGGACGCGGCGAACGCGGCCGGGACGGCACCGACCGGGGTGGCCGCGGCGGCGGGAACCAGGGTCGCACCGACGGGTATGAGGAGCGCGGCAGCACACGCCACCGTCCTCAACACCGCACGGGAACAGGGCATTTGTCGTCTCAAGGCGTCGTCCTGTCGAGAGAGCCGTAGTGCCTCGATCCTGTGAGGCACAGCACATGATCGAACATTGAGTCACAGCGTCAAACGCAAAACAACAGTCGTGCACGAAGAATTTTCAACGATAGAAAATTTGCTCGCAGGAAAAAGTCCCATGGACGCGCGGACCCCCGCCACGCTCTCCGGCGGGGAGGCGCGACGGGGGCGGGGGCCCTGCCGACAGGGTCAGATCGCGTAGGCGTACTGCTCCGGGGCGCGGCCCCGGACGTTCAGCCCGGCGGCAGCGTGCCAGGCCCAGGACGGGTTGCGCAGCAGTTCGCGGCCGAGGAGGACGGCGTCGGCGCGGCCCTCGGCGAGGATCTTCTCGGCCTGCTGGGGGTCGGTGATGAGACCGACGGCGGCGACCGGGAGCGAGGTCTCGCGCTTCACGCGCTCGGCGAAGGGCACCTGGTAGCCGGGGCCGGTCGCGATGCGGGCGTGGGGAGCGTTGCCGCCGGTGGAGACGTCGAGCAGGTCGACGCCGTGGGCGCGCAGCTCCTCCGCGAAGCGCACCGTCTCGTCGGCGGTCCAGCCCTCGCGCGCGTCGTCGGCGTTCTCGCTGAGCCAGTCCGTGGCGGAGATACGGAAGAAGACCGGCAGGTCGTCCGGCCACACCTCGCGTACGGCGTCCACGACCTGGAGCGCGAAGCGGGTGCGGTTCTCGTAGCTGCCGCCGTAGGCGTCGGTGCGGTGGTTGCTGTGCGGCGAGAGGAACTGGCCGATGAGGTAGCCGTGGGCGCCGTGCACCTCGACGACCTGGAAGCCCGCGGCGAGCGCGCGGCGCGCGGCCTCGCGGAAGTCGTCCACGACCCGCTGGATCTCCTCGACGGTCAGCTCGTGCGGGACGTGGTGACCCTCGTCGAAGGGCAGCGGACTCGGGGCGACGGGCGTCCAGCCGTGCGCCTCGGGGCCGACGGGCGCGCCGCCCTTCCAGGGCGCGGCGACGGAGGCCTTGCGGCCGGCGTGTCCGAGCTGGATGCCGATCACCGCACCCTGCGCCTTGACGAAGTCGGTGATCCGGCGGAAGGCGGCGGCCTGGGTGTCGTTCCAGAGGCCTAGGTCGTTCGGGCTGATCCGCCCCTCGGGGCTGACCGCCGTCGCCTCGGCGAGGATCAGACCGGTGCCGCCGGCGGCACGGGCGGCGAGGTGGGTGAAGTGCCAGTCGGTCGGGACGCCCGCGTCGGGCCCCTCGGGGGCCGCGCTGTACTGGCACATGGGCGCCATCCACACCCGGTTGGGCACGACCAGCGACCTCAGGGTGTACGGCTCGAACAGGGCACTCACGACAGACTCCGCATCGACGGGCCGGAAAGGATCGCTAGTACGATACATCCCGTACTACGACGCTCGTCAAATTACGAAGCCTCTCGTACCAAGCGGCAGGCGCGACAGCCCGGCGCGACCCTGCCCCCGTTGCGCGGATTTCCTCAGGTCAGCGGGTACGAAGTGCGCCCCGACGCCTCGTCGATCTCGTCGTGGGCCTTGGTCAGAAGCTTCATCGCGAGTTCGTTGAGGGCGCGGGCCCCCGCGATCTCCTCGCCGACCCGGGGCTGGCGGGCGTCGGCGGGGTGCCGGCTGGCGTAGCCGTGGGCGCGTACCTCGGTCCCGTCCGACAGCCGCACGAGCGCTGCCGCACGGGTGCGCTGGGTGTCCTCCTCGAATTCGAGCTCGATGTGCCATCCGACAGCCGTCTGGGTCATGGCGCTCACCTCCGGGAGCTACCTCTCCAGGGTGCGCCCGCTCCCCCGGCGTCGCACGGCGGCCCGGGGTCAGGCGGCGGGGTCCGCTCCCCTGCGGCGCAGCACGATCGGGGCGTCGGCGTCGTAGGACTGGCTCCAGCCGCGCCCCGCGCCCGACTTCCAGGCGATGTGGACGGTGGCCCCGTCGACCCGGACGGAGTCCACCGTCATGGCGCGCTCGCCGTCGCGCACATCGCCCCGGCGCAGCCCGTCCGCGCGGACGGTGACCCGGTCGGCCGTGCGCGCGGACTCCGCCTCCTCGGCCGCGGCGCCGAGCGCGGCGGCCAGTTCCCGGGCCCGGTCGGGTGAGCAGACGAGCGAGAACGCCCCCGACGCCGTCACGGCGCGGATCCGCACCCCGGTGCCCTCGGGGGTGATCTCCAGATCCCCGGCCACCGCGTCGTGGTCGTTCCAGCTCGTCATCGTTCTGTTCTCCTCCGTGCCCGGTCCCCCGGCTCAGCGCAGCCGGAGGCTCTCCGGCGGGCCCAGATAGCTGGGCTTGAGGCCGCCGGTGTCGATCACCAGGTTCTGCAGCACCACCGTCGGATCGACCATCCAGAATTTCAGCACATGGACGCCGGCCTCGCCGATGCGGTGCACGGTGCTGGTGACGTTGACGTTGTCGGAGGTGTGGCGGGCCCACTGCGGGTTCATCGTGCCGTCGTCGGCCCCGGTCGTCCGCGTGACGTTCACCGACTGCGGGGCGTCGTCGTCGAAGGAGACGGCGTAGGTCAGCCCGTCGGTCGGCAGCGGGTTGTTGCGGGGCGAGAGGTACGCGTGGACGGTGACCGGTCCGGTGGTGAAGAGGGTGACCCGGTACTCCAGCCTCGGTCCCCGGCCGCCGGGCACCTGGCGGGCGGCGGTGACCGGGAAGGGCTCCATGCCCGCGCCGGTCCGGCCGATGCCCGGCAGGCGCCGCCAGGTGATGCCCCGGCCGCCGACGGCCCGGGTGACGTGGTCGGCCTCGATGGAGACGTAGCCGTTGGCCTCCACGAAGCCCTCCGGCCGCCCTCCGGGGAGCGCGGGCCGCTCGACGACCGCCGTGACGACGACCTCGTGGCCATCCGGCCCGGTGACGGTGACCGGCACCTCGGTGGTCCCCCGCGGGGCGCGGTCCCAGTCGACGCGCAGGGTGATCCGGTCCTGGTCGGTGACCCGGCCCCGGACGCGGTCCGCCCGCAGCCAGGGGGCTCCGGTGCGCACCCGGTAGTCGAACGGGGCCCGGCCCCGGTTGAACACCTCGATGTACTGGGCGGGCTGGCTCTGGTACGGGCTGAAGACCGGCAGCACGGGGCGGCCCGGCTCGCGGGGCCACCAGTGCGCGGAGCCGTCCACGGCCACGCCCATCTCGGCGGCGGCGGGCAGGTCGATGCGCCGGACTGCGGGGAAGAGCACGTCCTTGATCGCGACGTTGTCGATTTCGGGCTGCTGCCAGGGAGCGTTGGGCCCGTAGCGGGCGACGTCTCCGTAGTCGATGTGCGGCTGGGTCTGGAAGCCCTTCCACTTCCCGCCCGCGACACGGGTGTTGAAGCGGTCGGCCAGGGCCAGGTCGTCGGCGAGCCGGGCCTCGGCGGCGTCCGCGAGGGCGTTGGTGCGGGCGCGGCCCTGTCCGGCGTAGTGCAGGTTGGTGAACTCGGCCTCGCGCAGCGCGTACAGGTTGGCCGTCGCCGTGACCTCGTAGCCGACCAGTTCGTACCACGCGTCCTGGGCGGACGCCGGCAGACCGCGGCCGACGCGTTCGGCCTCGGCGCCGAGGAGGCGCCACTCCTCGGTGACGCGCTCCAGCTCGCGGTAGTCGACGAGGCTGAACGGGGTCGCCTCGTCGTCGTACACGATCGCGGAGGAGTCGTGGGCGGGGTCCTTGGCCGGGTCCAGGGTGATCTTCCGGTTGAGGAGTTCGGGCTTGCGGCGCGACTGGAGGCGGGCGTAGGCGTTCAGCACGGCGGCGATCTCGGCGGCCTTCCGCTCGCCGAAGTTCTGCCGGGCGAAGCCCTGCTCCCACTCCGGCAGCCGGTCCAGGGTCCACCGGCCGGGGTTCCAGGCGTAGTCCAGGAAGAACTGGGTGGGCAGTTCGTTGCCCTTGAGATCGCCGACGTTGGCGACCCACAGACCGCGGTTGCCGTAGGCGGCGCACTGGTGGAGCTGGTCCCAGAGGTTGGGCAGGGAGGCGGTGTCGACCCACTTGTAGTTGCGGCCGACGCCGACGTAGTCGAAGTGGTAGTAGAGCCCGTAGCCGCCGGCGCGGGCGCCCTCGCGGGGGTCGGGCAGCTTGCGGATGTTGGCCCAGTTGTCGTCGGTGAGGACGACCGTGACGTCGTCGGGGACCCGCAGTCCCCGGTCCCAGTAGCGCTGGACCTCCTTGTAGAGCGTCCAGACCTGCGGAATCGTGGTGACGTCCCTGCCGGACACCTCGGCGAGGATCTGCCGCTGGGTGGCGATGATCTCGGTCATCAGCTCGATGCCGTCGCCGTCGGGGAGGCTGACGTCGCCGTTGCCGCGCATGCCGAGGGTGACGACGCCTTCGAAGTCCTCGTCGCGCATCCGCCGGATGCCCTCGGCCCAGTACGCCTTGATCGCCTCGGCGTTGCGGCGGAAGGACCATTCGCCGGTGCCGCCGTAGGGGTCGTGGCCGGGTGTGACGATCGTGCCGTCGCCGTCGCGCACGGCGGGGACGGCGTGGCGGTTCCACTCCTCGATGCCGCGCATCATCGGGGCCTCGTGCGAGGTGCCCATGACGACGCCGTACGCCTTGGCGGTGGCGTGGTTGAGCGGGTCGTCCTCGGCGAAGGCGCGTCCCCAGACGGCCGGCCAGAGGTAGTTGGCCTTCAGGCGCAGCATCACCTCGAAGACCTTGGCGTAGAAGGCGGCGTTGAAGCCGCCCTCGAAGCCGGGTGCCTTGCCGGGGCCGAAGTAGCCGGGGGCCCAGGTGCCGAGCGCCGGGTTCTCGTCGTTGATGAAGAAGCCCCGGTACTTCACGGCGGGGGTGCCCTGGGTGTGCCGGCCGGGGCGTATGTGGATCCGGTCGCGGTGCACGGGCCGCACGTCGTCCCACCAGTACCAGGGCGAGACGCCGATGCCGCGCGAGACGTCGTACGCGCCGTAGATCGTGCCCCGCTGGTCGCTGCCCGCGATCACGAAGGCCCGGTCGACGCCGGGCAACGGGTGCTCGACGACGGTCTGGAGGCTGGTCTCCCAGGCACCCCGCAGACCGGTCACGTCCAGCTTGCCCCGGGCGACGAGGTCGTCGATCAGGGGGCTGCGGCCCAGGGTGCCGATGACGGTGATCTCGCGGGCCCCGGGCACGGCGGTGTGCGCCAGGGCGGGGCGGATGCCGGTGACCCGTTCGATGTCGTCGCGCAGGTCCCCCGCGACCCGCACCACGCCGGGCCAGTCGCGGTCACTGACCAGCATCGGGGTGGCGCGCCCGTTCCCGGCCAGGGGGAAGGTGCCCCTCCCGGGGGTGAAGGTGACGTACGCGCCCGGGTCGGTCGGCTCGGCGGCCGGTCCGTGCCCGATGGCGGACGCCTCCGCCGCGAGTCCGGTGAGGGAGCCGAGCGGGGTGGCGGCCAGGGCGGTGAGCCCGAGTCCGAGCCCGAGCGCGGCCCTGCGGCTGGGAGTGCGCGGAACGCTGTCGTCGCTCATGCGGATGCCTCCCTCACTTCCGGCCGGCGGCGAGCTTCAGGTCCTCGGTGAGCGCCTGGTACGCGGGCTTGGGAACGTCGTTCTCGTCGAGGAGGTTGGCCGCGCCCTCGCCCTCGAAGACGTCGGGGACCCAGGAGTAGCGGTCGGTGAAGCCCCACACCGTGAAGTCGGTGCAGTGCCGGGTGAGCAGGCAGCCGCGCAGCAGGACGTCGTATCCCTCGGCCTGCGCCTCCTGCTTCGTGCTGTCCACGGGCATCGGGACGCGGACGTCGGCCTCGGTGATCGCGGTCTCCAGTCCGAGGTCGTCGAACCGCTTCATGTTGGCGGCGATGTCGTGCGGCGCGTTGTACCGGACGGAGAGGTGGCCCTGGATGCCGACGCCGTCGATGGGCACGCCCTGGGCGCGCAGGTCGGCGACCAGGCGGTGGAGAGCGGTGCTCTTCGCGTTGACGCCCTCGATGTTGTAGTCGTTGATGTACAGCTTGGCCTTGGGGTCGGCCCGGTGGGCCCAGCGGAAGGCGTCCGCGATGTAGCCGGGCCCCAGGGTGCGCAGCCAGAGGCTGTCACGCAGGGTGCCGTCCTCGTTGAACGCCTCGTTGACGACGTCCCACTGCCAGATGCGGCCCTTGAAGTGGCTCGCCTGGTCGGTGATGTGCTTGCGCAGCAGGGCGCGCAGCTCGTCGGCGCCGAAGTCGCCCTCGGTGAGCCAGGCGGGCAGCTGGCTGTGCCAGACCAGGGTGTGGCCGCGCACCAGCTGGCCGTTGCTCCGGGCGAAGTCGACGAGCGCGTCGGCGGCGCTCCAGTCGTAGCTGCCGCGCCGGGGTTCCACGACCTCCCACTTCATGACGTTCTCGGGGGTGACGGAGGTGAACTCGCTCGCCGCGCGGGCCCGGTAGGGGGCGTCGGTGGCCAGGGCGTCCATGTCCACCGCCGTGCCGACGCGCAGTCCGGCCCGCCGGCCGAGGCTTCCGAGGGTGTCGGCGGCGGGCGGCTTCGGCGTGACCCGCGCGGCGGAGGGCTCGGCGGAGGGCTCGGGCGCGGCCGAGGCGTCGAGGGTGAAGGAGGAGACGAGGAGGGCCGCGGCGGCGGTGCCGACCAGACCCGCCCGGATTGACTTGCGCATGACACATCCCTTTCGCTGGACGCGCCGTCCCGGACCCTGGGTAGCGGGATCGGCGCACGTTCGATGAAGGTGTTTCGAAAGTTTCGTGGACCTCCCCGCATCCGGCGAAAAGGCCGGCGGGGGCGGGGAGGTCCACACGAGGGGTGCTACGCAGGGGCCGGTGCCCGGCCGGTCAGTTCGCGGCGGGCTCCGCGACGGGAAGGGGCTCGACCGAGACACCGCAGACCAGGCGGCGCCGGTGGTCGACGACGCGTTCCGGCCCGGTCAGCCGCAGCCGTACGGTCCGGCGGACCGCGGAAGCGTCGCTGGAGGCGGCCAGCCTCAGCTCCAGCTCGCCCGGTTCGACGACCTTGCGGCCCCCGACCCCGGTGAACGAGGCCAGATCGGCGTGGAAGCCGAACCGCACCCGGGCGGCGGCGCCGGCGGCGAGCGGGACCCGGGCGTAGCCGATCAGCCGCGCCTGGGGACGGGTGGTCTGGGCGACCGGGTCGTGGAGGTAGAGCTGCACCACCTCGGCTCCCTCGCGGTCCCCGGTGTTGCGGACCGTGATCTCCACGTCGGCGGAGCCGTCGGTGGGCAGCTCGGCGGGCTCCGGATCGTCGCCCTCCCACGCGAAGGTGGTGTACGTCAGACCGTGGCCGAAGGGGTAGAGCGGCGTCGGGTCCAGACTGCTGACCCCGCTCGCCAGCCCCAGCGGCGGCTGCAGATACGTCCACGGCTGCCCGCCCGCCCCGCGCGGCACGCCCACCGGGAGCCGGCCCGAGGGGTTGACCCGGCCGGAGAGCACCCCGGCCAGCGCCGGACCGCCCTCCTCACCGGGGAAGAACGCCTGGACGACGGCGGCGGTCCGGTCCGCCCACGGCCCGAGCCCGTAGGGGCGGCCCGTCAGCATCACCAGCACCACCGGCGTTCCGGTGGCCAGCAGGGCGTCGAGCAGTTCGCCCTGGACACCGGGCAGCGCGAGGTCGGCCGCGTCGCAGCCCTCGCCGGAGGTCCCCCGGCCGAAGAGCCCCGCCCGGTCACCGAGCACGGCGACGCAGACGTCGGCGTCCTCGGCCAGCCGGACCGCCTCCGCGAAACCGGAGGTGTCGGTGCCGTCCACCGCGCAGCCCCCGGCGAAGCCGACGCCCGCGTCCGGGAACTCCGCGCGGACGGCCTCCAGCACGGTCGGGACGTCGATCCCCATGCTGCTCTCGGGGTGCGAGACCCCGACATGGCTGGGGAAGGAGTAGCAGCCGAGCATGGCCAGCGCGTCGTCCGCGCGCGGCCCGACGACGGCGATCCGTCCGGGGGCGCGCAGCGGCAGCGTGCCCCCGGGGTTGGCGAGCAGCACACAGGCCTGTTCGGCGAGTTCGCGGGCCAGCGCCCGGTTCTCCGGCGGATCCAGGTCGACCCGTTCGCGGGCCCGGGCGGGGTCGGTGTCCTCCAGGGCGGCGGGCAGCGGCGACCAGTCGGGGTCCAGCAGGCCCAGCTCGCACTTCTGGAGCAGGACGCGGCGCAGCGCGCGGTCGACCAGCTCCTCGTCGACGGCCCCCTCACGCACGGCGGCGACCAGGACGTCGCCGTAGCTGCGGACGGTGGGCAGTTCGACGTCCACGCCCGCGGCCAGGGCGAGCCGGGCGGCGCCGGCCCGGTCGGCGGCGACCTTGTGCAGGGTCTCCAGGAAGCCGATGCCGAAGTAGTCGGCGACCACGGTCCCGGTGAATCCCCAGGTGTCCCGGAGCAGTTGGGTCAGCAGCTCCGGGTCGGCGGCCGCGGGCACCCCGTCGATCTCCGCGTACGAGTGCATGACCGAGCGCGCACCGCCCTCCAACAGCGCCATCTCGAAGGGCGGCAGGATCACGTCGGCCATCTCTCGGACGCCGGCGCGCACCGGAGAGAGGTTGCGGGCTCCGGCAGAGGCCGCGTATCCGGCGAAGTGCTTGAGGGTGGCGACGATGCCGGCGGACTCCAGTCCGCGGACATAGGCGGTGCCGAGGGTGCCGACGAGATAGGGGTCCTCGCCGATGGTCTCCTCCACCCGGCCCCAGCGCAGGTCGCGGACGACGTCCAGGACGGGGGCGAGGCCCTGGTGGATACCGACGGCGCGCATGTCGGCACCGATCCGGCGGGCCATCTCGGCCACCAGCTCCGGGTTCCAGGCCGCGCCCCACGACAGGGGCACGGGGTAGGCGGTGGCGCCCCAGGCGGTGAAGCCGGCCAGGCACTCCTCGTGGGCCAGGGCCGGGATGCCGAAGCGGCCGGCCTCGGCGATGCGGCTCTGGGCGCGGGCCAGGGCGAGTGCCCCGAGGCCGGGGTCGACGGGGGCGGTGCCGAAGGGGCGGGTGAGCTGGCCGAGGCCCCGGGGGGTCAGCGCGTCCCAGTCGACGGGGTCGACCATGTCGTTCTGGTGGGGGGCGACCCCGTCGCCGTCGGCGTCGGCGCCGACCCAGATGCCGTACAGCTGGGCGGCCTTCTCCTCCAGGGTCATCCGGGGGATCAGATCGGCCACCCGCTCCTCGGGGGTGCGGGACGGATCGCGCCACGGGCCGTCGACGGCCGGGTCCGGTGTGGAGCGGGCATGCGGGACAGCGGGGATTGCCATGGGGGCAGGGGTTCCTCTCATGAGTACGGTGGTGCGGGGCGGCGTGGGTCTCTACTTGCCGCCCACCCCCATCAGTCCGTTGACCAGCGCCTTGCGCGCCACGAGGTACACGGCGAAGATCGGCACGACCGAGAGCACGATCGCGGCCAGCACGGCGGGGATGTTCACCCCGAACTGGGACATGAAGTTGAACAGGCCGAGGGTCAGGACCCGGTTCTCCTCCGACTGCGTCAGGATCAGCGGGAACAGGAAGCCGTTCCACGCCTGGAGCGCCGTGTAGATGGCCACGGTGCTGATGCCGCCCTTGGACATCGGGATGGCGAGCTGCCACAGCATCCGCAGCGGCGACGCGCCGTCGAGCGCCATGGCCTCGTACATCTCCTCGGAGACGTCGCGCATGGTGCCGCTGAGGATCAGGACCGCGACCGGCATCGCGAAGGCGGCGGTCGGCAGGATGATCGCCGGCAGGCTGTCGTACAGGCCCAGCTTGCTGATCAGCAGGTAGAGCGGCACGATCACGGCCTGCGCCGGAATGGCGACACCGAGCAGGAAGGTGCGGAAGGCCAGCCCGGAGAGCCGGCTGCGGGTCCGTACCGCGACATAGGCGACGGGGACCGCGAGCACCAGGACGATCGCCACGGTGACCACGGCGACGATCGCCGTGTTGAGCAGCATCGAGGAGAAGCCGCTGTCCAGCACCGTGCGGTAGTTGTCGAGCGTCGGGTCCGTCGGAAGGGCCAGCGGGTCGCCGTTCAACGCCTGGTCCTGGTGCATCAGGGAGGCGGAGACGAGGGTGTAGAGCGGTACGGCCACGATCACGAGCCAGACCAGGGAGCCGAGGCCGGCCAGGGGGTTGCCCCAGCGGCGGCGGCGCGCGGCGGCCGCGGTCCGGCTGCGGGTCACGGGCGACGCGAGGCGCGGCGCGGGGCGGGTGTCGGTCGACATCTCGTCACATACCTTCCCGGGTGGACCGCATGTTCCCGAAGCCGCTGAAGCGGACCAGGATCAGCGACAGCGCTGTGGCCACGACGACCAGGGCGGTGGCGATCGCCGCCGCGTAGCCGAGGTCGTAGGTCTGGAAACCGGTCCGGTACATCAGGTACGGCAGCACGGTGGTGTCCGTGCCGGGCCCGCCCTTGGTCATGATCAGCACGGTGTCGAAGTAGGTCAGCGAGCCCACGATCATCAGGACCGAGGAGGTCGTGATGGTGTGGCGGAGCTGCGGCAGCGTGATGTGGAAGAACTGCCGGAGCATGCCGGCGCCGTCGATCTCCGCCGCCTGGTAGAGCACCTGGGGGATCTGCCGGGTTCCGCCCTGGTAGATCAGGGTGTGGAACGGCATGAACTGCCAGCCGCCGACGAAGGCCACGGTGAGCAGCGCCCCGTTGGACGAGCCCATGATGTTGGGGTCGACGCCGATCCACGGTCCGATCGCGTTGATCACACCGAAGTTGGGGTCGAGCAGCGCGTGGAAGAGCATCGCGATGGCCGTGGTGGACAGCAGCAGCGGGATGAAGAAGATCGCGGAGAGCACGGCCCGGCTGCGCTGCCTGCCCGCCGCCCAGACGCCGAGCAGCAGGGCCACCGGGGTCTGGAAGGCCCAGCTGATGGTGGTGAGCAGCAGGCTGAGCCAGGCCGCCTGGCGGAACTCCGGGTCCTTGAACAGCCGGGTCCAGTTGTCCGCGCCGGTGAGGGTCGGGGAGTTCAGCCCGTCCCAGTGGCAGAAGGAGAGATAGGCGGCGATCGCCAGCGGGACGATCGCGAAGAGCGCGAAGAAGAGGATGCCGGGCAGGGCCCAGGCGACCGAAGGGCGGCCGACGCTGCCGGCGGCCGCCCTTCCTCCTCCGCGCACCTTCCTGTACGTGGAGAGCTGGGACATCGTTACTTGACGGCCTTCATCGCGGCGACGAACTGCTCGGGCGTGGACTTGCCGGCGAACAGCTTGCTGATCTCGGTGAGCAGCGGGGTGGCGATCTTCGACTCCAGGGCCTGGTCCCAGGAGAGCGTGAAGTCGGGCGCCTTCTGGACCATCGTGTACTGGTCGTTGGCGAACTGCGGGTTCGGCGAGGAGTTGAGCATCGACGCGGCGTTGGACGTGGTGGGGACGTCACCGTTGTCGATCAGGGCCTTGCTGTAGGACTCGGCGGCCATGGCCTTCAGGAAGGCTATGGCGGCGTCCTTGTGCTTGGTGCGGGCGTTGATCGACCAGTAGTTGGTGGGGTTGCCGACCACGTTGGCCGGGTTCCCGACGCCTCCGGCCACGGTCGGGAAGGCGGTCCAGCCGAGGTCCTTCTCGGCGAACTTCGGCGCCTTGCCCAACTGCGTCGAGTACTCCCACGAACCCATCAGGTGCATGGCCGCCTTGCCCTTGTTGAGCAGAGTGGGGGCACCGCCGTTGCCGTAGTCGACGGAGTTGAAGTTCTTGCCGAAGGCTCCGTCGTCGACGAGCTGCTTGACCGTCTGCGCCGTCTTGAGCACGGCCGGGTCGCCCCACGCCGAGCTGTCGCCGTTCTGGATCTTCCGGAAGACGTCGGGGCCGCCGATCCGGTCGAGGAGGTACTCCATCCACATCAGCTCGGGCCACTTGTCGGAGCCGCCGAGGGCGAACGGCGTGATGCCCTTGGCCTTGAAGGTGGTGATGGCCTTCTGCAGGTCCTCCCAGGTCTTGGGGACCTGGACGCCGTTCTCGGCGAAGAGGGTCTTGTTGTAGAAGAGCATCACGGGCTGCATGCCGCGCATCGGGATGCCGTAGGTCTTCCCGTCGAGGCCGCCGGCGGCGACGATCGAGGGGAGGAACCCGTTCTTGAGCGTGGCGTCGTTCTTGACCGTGGAGGTGAGGTCGACCAGCTGGTTCGCGTCGACGTACGGCTTGATGGAGCCGCCGCCCCAGTTGAAGAAGATGTCGGGCGCGCTCGGGGAGCCCATGGCGCTGCGGAGCTTGTTGACGTACTCGGTGCCGGGCACGGAGACGAGCTTGACCTTGACGTCGGAGGTCTTGTTGAACTCCTTCACCGCGGCCTGCTGAACCTTGACGGCGTCGTCGCCGTAGACGTACGCGGTGAGGGTGCCGCCGCCCCCGCTGCCGCCGTCGGAGCCGCAACCGGCGAGCAGACCGGCCATGACCATGGCGGCGCCGGCCGCGGTCCATCTCGCCGTACGTGAACCATGAGTGAAAATACCCGACCGCATGACCGCACCTCTGTCGAATGTTTCGGTACCACTTCCGAATGTTGCCGGAACCGTACGGTCGCGTTTCGGGCGCGTCAAGAGGGTGGGAGAAGGTATTTGGCCGGACCCCACCGAGACGTTGCCCCGACGCCGAGGGGAGCTACGATCCCTCCATGAGCCCCGCAAACGTCCAGTCACATCAGGAGAACGCGCCGGCCGGCGACGCGCCGGAAGGCACTGCCACCCTGGCGGAAATCGCCCGAGCGGCCGGAGTCTCGGCTCCGACAGTTTCGAAGGTGCTGAACGGGCGCGCGGATGTCGCCCCGGGTACCCGCACCAAGGTGGAGGAGTTGCTGCTGCGCCACGGCTACCGCCGCAGACGCGGCTCCGCCACCCAGTCGCAGCTGATCGATCTGGTCTTCCACGAGCTGGACAGCGCGTGGGCCATGGAAGTCGTGCGCGGGGTGGAGAACGTCGCGCGCGAGGAGGGCCTGAGCCTGGTCCTCTCGGAGAGCGCCGGCCGGCTGACGCCCGGCCAGACCTGGGTGGACGGGGTGCTGGCCCGCCGCCCCGTCGGGGTGATCCTGGTGCTCTCGGACCTCACGGCCGCCCAGCGCGCCCAGCTGACCAGCCGCAGCATCCCGTACGCGGTGGTGGACCCGGCCGGCGACCCGGGCGACGACGTCCCCTCGGTCGGGACCACGAACTGGCAGGGCGGGCTGGCCGCCACCCGTCATCTCACCGGCCTCGGCCACCGCCGCATCGGCGTGATCAGCGGCCCTTCGCGCATGATGTGCAGCCGCGCCCGGGTGGACGGCTACCGCGCGGCGATGGAGACCGCCGGGCTGCCGATCGACCCCGAGCTGTTCCGCGAGGGCGAGTTCCAGCACGAGGCCGGGTACACGGCGGGGCTGGAGCTGCTGCGGCTGCCCGACCGGCCGACGGCGGTCTTCGCGGGCAACGACCTCCAGGCGCTCGGGGTCTACGAGGCCGCGCGCGAGCTGGGACTGCGCATCCCGGAGGACCTGAGCGTCGTCGGCTTCGACGACCTCCCGCTCACCCGCTGGATCGGCCCGCCGCTCACCACCGTGCGCCAGCCGCTGATCGAGATGGCCGAGACGGCGGCCCGGCTGGTCCTCGACCTGGGCCGGGGCCGGCAGCCGGCGACGACCCGCGTCGACCTGGCCACCAACCTGGTGACCCGCAGCAGCACGGCCGCGCCCGGCGGCCGGTCGTGAACCCCCGCCGCGGTGGCCGCGACGACGCCGCCCCGCCGACCCTGCCGAACCGCATCGGCTCCCGCCACGTGGACGACCTCACCGAGGAGGACGGCTCCCCGACACGGCTGCTCACCCGGACCGCCGGCCACCCGGGCTCCTGAGCCCGGCCGGCGCGGTCGCGGGCCGGGCGGCGAGGGGCGCGGACCGAGGAAGGCGCGGTGCCCGGTGCCGTCCTGCGGGGCGCTGTCAGTGCCGGGGTGCAGACTGGCCCGTATCCGGCACAACGGCGTCTCGGGAGGTTCGGTCATGACAAATGTTCTGCTCGCCGTGGGCACCCGCAAGGGGCTCTTCATCGGCCGCAGGCGCGGCGGCACGTGGGAGTTCGACGGTCCGCATTTCAACGCCCAGGCGATCTACTCGATCGGCATCGACACCCGCGGGGACGTCCCCCGGCTGCTGGTGGGCGGCGACAGCGCGCACTGGGGCCCGTCCGTGTTCCACTCCGACGACCTGGGCGCGAGCTGGGTCGAGCCGACGAAACCGGCCGTCAAGTTCCCGGAGTTCACCGGGACCTCCCTGGAGCGGGTCTGGCAGCTGCACCCGGCGGGCCCCGAGGCGCCCGACGTGGTGTACGCGGGCACGGAGCCGGCCGCGCTGTTCCGCTCCCGGGACCGGGGCGAGTCCTTCGAGCTGGTGCGGCCGCTCTGGGAGCATCCGACGCGTGACCGGTGGGTGCCCGGCGGGGGCGGCGAGGGTCTGCACACCGTGCTGACGGACGAGCGCGACCCCCGCGCGGTGACGGTCGCCGTGTCGACGGCCGGGGTGTTCCGGACCGCCGACGGCGGCGAGAGCTGGGAGCCCGCCAACAAGGGGGTCTCGGCGGTGTTCCTGCCCGATCCGGACCCCGAGTTCGGCCAGTGCGTGCACAAGGTCAGCCGGGACGCGGTCGACCCCGACCGGCTCTATCTCCAGAACCACTGGGGGGTGTTCCGCAGCGACGACGCCGGGGGCCACTGGACGGACATCGGCGCGGGGCTGCCCTCCGACTTCGGCTTCGCCGTGGCGGCGCACCCGCACCGGGCGGACACCGCGTACCTCTTCCCCATCAACGCCGACGCCGACCGGGTCCCGGCCGAGCACCGCTGCCGTGTCTTCCGGACCACCGACGCGGGCGCGAGCTGGGAGCCGCTGTCGAACGGCCTGCCCGAGGGCGCCCACTACGGCACGGTGCTGCGCGACGCCCTCTGCACGGACGACGCCGACCCGGCCGGGATCTACTTCGGCAACCGCAACGGGGAGGTGTACGCGAGCGCGGACGACGGGGGCACCTGGCAGCAGCTCGCCTCGCACCTGCCGGATGTGCTGTGCGTCCGCGCGGCGGCCGTGGACGGCTGAGCCGGACCGGGCCGGAGCCCCGGATCAGGGCAGGCGCCAGTCCACGGGCTGCGCGCCCTGCCGCTCCAGCAGTTCGTTGGCCCGGCTGAAGGGACGCGATCCGAAGAAGCCCCGGTCCGCGGACATCGGTGAGGGGTGGGCCGACTCGATAGCCGGGTAGTCGCCCAGCGAGGGCCGGAGGTTCCGGGCGTCGCGGCCCCAGAGGATGGAGACCAGCGGGGTCCCGCGCGCGACCAGCGCGCGGATGGCCTGCTCGGTGACTTCCTCCCAGCCCTTGCCCCGGTGGGCGCCGGGCTTACGGGGCGCGGTCGTCAGCGCCCTGTTGAGCAGCAGCACGCCCTGGCGCGTCCACGGCGTCAGATCGCCGTTGGACGGGCGGGGCAGCCCGAGATCGCTGTGGAGTTCGCGGTAGATGTTCTCCAGGCTGCCCGGCAGCTGACGGACCTCGGGAGCGACCGCGAAGCTCAGCCCGATCGCCATGCCGGGGGTGGGGTACGGGTCCTGACCGACGATCAGCACGCGGACGTCGTCGAACGGCTGCTGGAAGGCGCGCAGGACGTTGGCCCCGGAAGGCAGGTAGGTGCGGCCGGCCGCGACCTCCGCGCGCAGGAAGTCGCCCATCTCGGCGACGCGTCCCGCCACGGGCTCCAGCGCCTTGGCCCAGCCGGGCTCCACCACTTCGTTCAAAGGTCGTGCTGTCACGGTGATCACCCTACCGGCGTAACGGGCGTCCGCCACCCGCCGGCCCGGGCGGGCCCGCGCGGACCGCAACGCCCCGGCCGGTGCCGCCGGTTCGCTCCGGCGACGGAGGGATAGGCTGCCGCCGTCATCGCACCGTTCAAGCATCGAGGGGAGCCACTCCATGGGGTCGTACGGACACCGGCCCGGGGAGTTCGTCCTCGGCGTCGACTCCGGCGGTTCCGGGCTGCGCGTGGCCCTGGGCACCGTGGGCGGGAATGTCCCCCTGGCCACGGCGGACTGCGCCGAGCCGGTGCGGACCGGTCCCGGCGGCATCGACGCCGCCCATCTCCTGGAGCAGTTGCTGCCCGCGGCACGCGGGCTGCTGGAGGCCCACGGCGGGAAGCGGATCGCCGCCGCGGCGATCGGGGCGGCCGGCATGGCCACACTCGGTGACCGTCTCCGTGCCGAACTGCCGGCCGCGCTGGGGAAGACGCTGGGCGTGCGCCGGCTGGCGCTCGCCGCCGACGCGGTCACCGGATACGCCGGAGCGGTCGGTGAGCGGCCCGGCGCGGTCGTGGCGGCCGGCACCGGGCTGATCGCGCTCGGCACGGACCTGACGCACTGGCGGCGGGCGGACGGCTGGGGGCATCTGCTGGGTGACAGCGGGGGCGGGGCGTGGATCGGGCGGGCCGGACTCGACGCGGCGATGCGCGCCTACGACGGGCGGCGCGGCGGCTCCCCCGCCCTGCTGGCCCGGCTGGAGACGGTGTTCGGCCCGGCGGCGGAACTGCCGGGTCTGCTCTATCCGCGCACCGACCGGCCCAAGGTACTGGCCTCGTTCGCCCCCGAGGTGGCCGGCTGCGCGGCGGACGACCCGGTCGCGGCCGGGATCCTGCGCGAGGCGGCGGTCCACGTCGCGGAGGCGGCCGCGGCGGTGTGCCCCGAGGCCGGGGCGGACGGCGCGGGCTGCGAAGTGGCGCTCACCGGAGGGCTGTTCCGGATCGGGGAGCCGCTGCTCGCCCCGCTGCGCGAGGAACTGGCCCGCCTGGTGCCGCACGCACGCGCGGTCCCCGGTTCGGGTGATCCGCTGGCCGGCGCCTCGCTCCTCGCTCGGGCGCTGGCCACCGGCGGTCCGCGACTGCCGGAGCATCCCACGCTGCTCCGGGTCACCACGTGCACCTCGGAACCCACAC
The DNA here is from genome assembly GCF_053597115.1 of Streptomyces sp. NPDC001515. NCBI lineage: Bacteria > Bacillati > Actinomycetota > Actinomycetes > Kitasatosporales > Streptomycetaceae > Streptomyces > Streptomyces sp. NPDC001515. Next base: position 1,259 of record NZ_JBSFHN010000049.1, on the reverse strand, counting down.
CCTCAGGGGGCTGACAGAGCAGGGCAGTCGACCGGTAAGGCACTGATCGGACAAAGGCGGACAGACGACGCTCGACCGGGCCCTACCCGAGCAGCGGGCCACCCAAAACCAGTAGCATGCGGCGCCATGAGCACCCCCACTGGGCCCGCTTCCGGCCTGCCCGTACGAATGCCGCGACCTCGCCAGTCCGGACGGCACCGCCGCCCGGAGCCCGTGGTCGCACCCGAGGGCGCCGCCGCGCTCGTTCTCGCCGTGCCCGGCACCCCCTCCCCGGCCAGCCGCGGTCTGGCCGAAGAGGTCATCAGCATCGCCCGTTCCGAGCTTCCCGGCCTGAACGCCCTGATCGGCTACGTCGACGGCGACGACGCCGAGTACCCGGCCCTCTCCTCCGCCCTGGCGCACGCCGCCGCCGAGCGCACCGCGCGCTACGAGCAGGCGCTGGCCGTGGGCCGCGAGGTCGCCGAGCCCGAGGGCCCGGCCGCCGTCGTGGTGCCGCTGCTCGCGGGGCCGGACGGCGCGCTCGTGCAGCGGATACGCGACGCGATCGAGGACAGCAAGGCCCCGGCCGAGCTGACCGATGTGCTCGGCCCGCACCCGCTGCTCGCCGAGGCCCTGCACGTGCGGCTCTCCGAGGCCGGGCTCGCCCGTGCCGACCGGGCGCGGCTGTTCACGGTGGCCACGGCCGCCGACGGCATCGTGCTGGCCACGGTGGGCGGCGAGGAGGCCGTGCAGGCGGCCGGGATCACGGGCATGCTGCTGGCCGCGCGGCTCGCCGTGCCGGTGATGGCCGCCGCGCTGGACGTGGAGGGTTCCGTCGCCGCGATCGCCGAGCAGCTGCGGGGTTCCGGTTCGCTCCAACTGGCCGTGGCTCCCTATCTGGTCGGCCCCGAGGTCGCCGACGGGCTGCTGGACGCCGCGGCGAAGGAGGCCGACTGCGCGAGCGCCGAGCCGCTCGGCGCGTATCCGGCGATCGGCAAGCTGGTGCTGTCGCTGTACATGAGCACGCTGGGCATCGCTCCCGCCCTGGCGCAGGGAGCGCAGACTCTCTGATCCGTACCGCCGGAACGCGGCGGCCGGGGCGTGCGCACGTCCGTGACGGGCGGGTACGCGGGGTGGACCTCACCCCGCGCACCCGCCCGTCACGCGTGGGAAGCGCCGTGCCCCCGGCCGTGGGACCGCGGGCCCCGGCCCCGCGGAGGGTCCGGTCACGCCAACACCCCCCATGAGGGGGGGGGGACCACCAGCGTTCCCGCCGGGGC
>NZ_JBSFHN010000048.1:0-53651 GCF_053597115.1 Streptomyces sp. NPDC001515 | reverse complement strand
GCCGGGAACAGCAGCGTGCCGTCACGATGCATCTCGTACAGCCGGTGCACACCCGTCGTCGTCTCCTCCGTCACCCCACGGATCTCCGAGGCGAGCTGGGTCCACTTCTGCGGGGACTCGCCCAGGGTGCGGTTGAGGAGCGTGAGGATGTGCGCGTACTCCTCGCTGTCCGCCGTCGCCGGGTCCGGGGCCTCGCCGGCCTTCTCGAACTCGACGCCCTTGTGGACGAGGAGGGTGGCGTCACCCCCGTCGTCGAGGATCATGTTGGGGCCACCGGTGGGGGTGTTCGGCCAGGTCAGGGCCTGCTCCGTGCACCACCAGTACTCCTCCAGCGTCTCGCCCTTCCAGGCGAAGACCGGGACACCGGCGGGGGCCTCCGGGGTGCCGTTCGGGCCGACGGCGATGGCGGCGGCGGCGTGGTCCTGGGTGGAGAAGATGTTGCAGGACGCCCAGCGGACCTGGGCGCCCAGGGCCACCAGGGTCTCGATGAGCACGGCCGTCTGCACGGTCATGTGCAGCGAGCCGGTGATGCGGGCGCCGGCCAGCGGCTGCGCCTCGGCGTACTCCTTGCGGATGGACATCAGGCCGGGCATCTCGTGCTCGGCGAGCGTGATCTCCTTGCGGCCGAACGCCGCGAGGGAGAGATCGGCGACCTTGAAGTCCTGTCGGTTGGCGACCGTCGTCATAACGGGCTGCTCCTCGTATTGGGGTCGAGGGTGGGCAGGGCGGCTCTGCGGCGGTGGGCACGAACATGCCCGGACCGCTCGCAGCGCAGTCCGTCGGAGGCCCTCTCTCCCTCGGCCGGTCCGGCGTACGGACCGATCGACCGCCATCAGCAGCGACGTCTGACACTGCCGTCGAATCTACACCGAACGGCCCAGCCGCTCCCAGTCCGGCGGGGCCGGGAGCGGCTACGGGGCGGGGCCGGGACCGTCAGTGGCCGGATTCCTTCGGTGTGCCGCCCGGGTTCTTGGCCGGGTTCACACCGGCCGCGGCGGCGGCCTCGTTGTAGATGTCCGGCTCCAGATAGATGACCCGGGCGATGGGGACGGCCTCGCGGATGCGGGACTCGGCGGCGTTGATGGCGTTGGCGACCTCGGTGGCGGTGTCGTCGTGCTGGACGGCGATCTTCGCGGCGACCAGCAGTTCCTCCGGGCCGAGGTGGAGCGTGCGCATGTGGATGATGCCGGTGACGGTGTCGCCGTCGACGACGGCGGCCTTGATCTTGTCGACCTGGTCGGTGCCGGCGGCCTCGCCGAGCAGCAGGGACTTGGTCTCGGCCGCGAGGACGATCGCGATGGCGATCAGCAGGATGCCGATGCAGAGGGTGCCGATGCCGTCCCAGACCCCGTTGCCGGTGCCGATGGCGAGGCCGACGCCACCGAGGGCGAGGACCAGACCGATGAGGGCGCCGAAGTCCTCCAGGAGGACGACGGGAAGCTCGGGGGCCTTGGCGCGGCGGATGAAGTCCGTCCAGCTGAGGGAGCCGCGCGACTCGTTGGACTCCTTGATCGCCGTACGGAAGGAGAAGCCCTCCGCGATGATCGCGAAGACGAGGACGCCCACCGGCCAGTACCAGGCCTCCAGCTCGTGGGGGTGCTTGATCTTCTCGTAGCCCTCGTAGACGGCGAACATGCCACCGACCGAGAAGAGGACGATGGAGACGAGGAAGGCGTAGATGTAGCGCTCGCGCCCGTAGCCGAAGGGGTGCTGGGGGGTGGCTTCGCGCTGGGCCTTCTTGCCGCCGAGGAGGAGGAGCCCCTGATTGCCGGAGTCGGCGAGCGAGTGGACGCTCTCCGCGAGCATCGACGACGAGCCGCTGAACAGGAACGCCACGAATTTGGCCACTGCGATCGCGAGGTTGGCGCCGAGGGCCGCCACGATCGCCTTGGTTCCGCCTGACGCACTCATGGGTGCCTGATGTCCCTTCGTCGGTGCCGCTGCCCCGGTCGGCCGCGGTACGGCCGGACATTGTTGCAGCCGCCGGGGCGGACGGTACGTCAGGCCACCACAGTGGCGCGGAACAAGGTTCCCGTACCGGACACTTCGACCTTCTCGTCGGCTGGTACGAAGACCGACTGGCCCGGCCCGAGGGCGAGTTCTCCGGTTTTCAGGGCGCCGGCCGTGCAGAGCAGGATCTGCGGGCCGGCCGCGGTGAGGTCCACGGGGGCGGCGCCCGGCGGGAGGGCGAAGCGGGAGAGGCGGAACTCGTCGATCGGGGTCTCGTAGACCTCCTCGCCCAGCGGGGACGCCTCGGGGCGCAGGATGCCCGGTTCGGCGGCCTCGAAGCGGACGATGCGCAGGAGTTCGGGCACGTCGACGTGTTTGGGCGTCAGACCGCAGCGCAGCACGTTGTCCGAGTTGGCCATGATCTCGACGCCGAGGCCCTCGATGTAGGCGTGCGGGACGCCGGCGCCGAGGTACAGGGCCTCGCCGGGCTGGAGGCGCACATGGTTGAGCAGCATGGCCGCGATCACTCCGGCGTCGCCGGGGAAGTGGTGGGCGAGCCCGGCGAGGTGGGCGTGGGCGCCGCCGGTCCGCTCGGCCGCCTCGGCCACCGCCGCGACGGTCTCGGCCGTACGGGCCGGATCGGCGCCGAGGATCGCGCCGAGGGCCTCGCGCAGGGCGGCCTCCTCCGGGTGGGCGCGCAGCAGGTCGGCGTACGGCTTGAGGCTGTCGACGCCCAGCGCCTCCATCGCCTCGGCGGCCTCGGTGGGCCGGCGGAAGCCGCACAGGCCCTCGAAGGGGGTCAGGGCGCAGATCAGCTCGGGCTTGTGGTTGGCGTCCTTGTACACGCGGTGGGGAGCGTCGATCGGTACGGCGCGGCGCTCCTCCTCGGCGTACCCCTGGCGCGCCTGGGCGAGGTCGGGGTGGACCTGGAGGGAGAGCGGAGCTCCGGCGGCGAGGAGCTTGAGGAGGAAGGGCAGCCTGGGGCCGAACTTCTCGACGGCGGCGGCACCGAGTTCGCGGACCGGGTCGGCGTCGATGATCTCGTTGAGGGGCTGCTCGGCGGGTGGTGCGGAGCGGTCGGCGGCGCCGGGGCGGGTGGTGCGGGAGGGGGCGCCGGGGTGGGCGCCCATCCACATCTCCGCCTGTGGTTCGCCGGTCGGGGCGATGCCGAGCAGGGCGGGGATGGCGGTGGTGGAACCCCATGCGTACGGGCGCACGGTGTTGGAGAGCCGGTCCATGAAATTCGTCCTCGTGCGGGGCGGGATGGGTGGATCTCGTGGCGGCGAGGTGAGGGGGCGACGGGGCTGCGGGCGCGGTCCGTCGCGGGGTGCGCGGGTCGGGCGCGGGTGCGCCCGGTCAGGCGCGGGCTTCCGAGGCCAGGGACAGGTAGACGGCGGCGAAGTCGGTGATCGCGAGGAGTTCGGCGAGGGCTTCGAGCCGGGTGCCCTCCTCCGGTTCCAGTTCGCTGATCGCCGTGTCGTGGCCCAGGGCCAGTTCGCGGGCGGCGGGTGCGGCACTGAGGCCGCCGACGGCGCGGTCGCGGAGCAGGACGACGCGGGCGTGGAGCGGTTCGGACTCCTCGACCCGGTCGCGGAAGAAGTCGTCGGGGTCGGCACCGGCGGCGAACGCCCCGGCCAGCAGTCCGCCGTGGGCGGGCAGCGCCTCGGGGAGCGCGGCCGAGAGGGCCGGGCGGCCGGAGAGCTCGCACAGGACGGCGGCGAAGCGGCGGCCGACCGGTCCGGAGGTGTCGCCCTCCGTCCAGATCAGGGGCAGGGTGTCGGCCAGTTCGGCGGCGAGGGTCTTGGCCGGGTTGCTGTACGTGGCGATCGCCGGCCCGCACCGTTCGGCCGTGCGGTCCAGCCGGTCGGCCACGGACTGGAGCGCCTCGGCGGGCGCGGTGACCAGGCCGACGCGGTCGAGGAGGGCGAGCAACGGGGTGAACAGGGCCCAGAGCGTGCCGGGGCCGGCGGCCGAGGTCTCGGCGTCGTACTCGCCGTGCGGGGCGGAGGCCATCGGGACGACGAGGCCGTGCACGCCGTCGACCGCTTCGCGCAGCGGTGAGGTGCGGGGGGCGACGGCGACGACGGTGCAGCCCCGGCGGTAGGCCTGCTCGGCCAGGAGCGCGAGGCCCGGTTCGGAGCCGTCGGCGGTGGCGATGAGGAGCAGGTCCACGGAGCCGGCCCAGCCGGGCAGCGTCCAGCGCAGCGCCCCGGCGGCGGGGGCCACGCCGGTCGGGTGGATGCGGGTGACCGGGGCGGAGGCGCCGGCCAGGGCCGCGATGAGATCGGCGACGCCGGTCGCGGCGGTGCCGGGCCCCGCGACCAGGACGGCGCGCGGGCGGCCCTCCGGGTTCAGCTCGGTGATACCGGCCTCCGCCGCGTGGCGGGCGGCGGTGCGGACCCGGGCCCCGGCCTCGGCGGCGCCGCGGAGCAGACCGCGGCGGTCGGCTCGGGCCAGGGCTTCCGGGGCGTCGAGCAACGACTCGTCGAGCATGGGGACGGTCCTCCGATCACGTGCCGATCACACCGTGCGGGCGGGGCCCGGACTACGCGGGGCGGCGGGCCTCGTCGACGAGCAGGACGGGGATGCCGTCCCGTACGGGGTAGGCCAGGCCGCAGTCGGTGCCGGTGCAGATCAGTTCCGGGCTGTCGGCCGCCGACTTGTCGTCGAGGGGCGAGTGGCAGGCCGGGCAGGCCAGGATCTCCAGGAGGCCGGCTTCGAGCGGCATGGGGCGGGTCCCTTCGGGCGGTCGGACGGCGTGGGTGCGACGGGGCGCCGGTGGCGCCGGGTGCGGTGTTCGGTGCCGCGTGGTGTTCGTTCCCTGGGGAACGGGCGAGGTCAGCCTACCGCTGGGGTGGCGGGGGCGCGGCCCGGCCCGGCGGGTGGTTCCGCGGATGTGGCGGGGCGGGGTGGCGGGGCCGGGGGTGGTGGGGCGCGGGTGGTGGGTGCCTGCGGCAGGCGTTGTCCCCTCCCCGCCCCTTCCCGTAACCGGGGCGCCGGCCCGGACCCCGCGCCTCAAACGCCGGCGGGGCCGGATGTGGCCGGGTGGGGAGGCGTCAGGTCCCGGAGGTGCGGATCAGGGTCAGGACCTCGTCGCGTACGGCCGTCATGGTGGCTTCGTCCCGGGCCTCCACGTTGAGGCGGAGGAGGGGTTCGGTGTTGGAGGGGCGGAGGTTGAACCACCAGGTGGGGCCGGTGACGGTGAGGCCGTCGAGATCGTCGGTGGTGACGCCTTCGCGGGAGGCGAAGGCGGAGCGGACGTCGGCGGTGCGGGCCGGCTGGTCGTCGACGGTGGAGTTGATCTCGCCGGAGCCGGTGTAGCGGTCGTACTGGGCGACGAGGGCGGAGAGCGGCTCGTCGGTGCCGCCGAGGGCCGCCAGGACGTGGAGGGCGGCGAGCATGCCGGTGTCGGCGTTCCAGAAGTCGCGGAAGTAGTAGTGGGCGGAGTGCTCGCCGCCGAAGATCGCGCCGTGGGCGGCCATCTCGGCCTTGATGAAGGAGTGGCCGACGCGGGTGCGGACGGGGGTGCCGCCGTTCTCGCGGACGACCTCGGGGACGGTCAGGGAGGTGATCAGGTTGTGGATGACCGTGCCGGTGCCCCCGTTGCGGGCCAGTTCCCGGGCGGCGACCAGGGCGGTGATCGCGGACGGGGAGACGCCCGCGCCCTTCTCGTCGACGACGAAGCAGCGGTCGGCGTCGCCGTCGAAGGCGAGGCCGAGGTCGGCGCCCTCGGCGAGCACGCGCGCCCGGAGGTCGACGATGTTCTTGGGGTCGAGCGGGTTGGCCTCGTGGTTGGGGAAGGTGCCGTCCAGCTCGAAGTACATCGGGACGAGGTCCAGCGGGAGGCCGTCGAAGACCGTCGGGACGGTGTGGCCGCCCATGCCGTTGCCCGCGTCGACGACCACCTTCAGGGGGCGGATCCCGCTCAGGTCGACCAGGGACAGCAGGTGGGCGGCGTAGTCGGAGAGCGTGTCGCGGCGGGTGACGGAGCCGATGCGGCCGGCCGGGCCGGGGGCGCCGGTCGTCGTCCACTGTTCGACCAGGGTGCGGATCTCGGCGAGGCCGGTGTCCTGGCCGACGGGGGCGGCGCCGGCCCGGCACATCTTGATCCCGTTGTATCGCGCCGGGTTGTGGGAGGCCGTGAACATCGCGCCCGGCAGGTCCAGCGCCCCGGAGGCGTAGTACAGCTGGTCGGTCGAGCAGAGGCCGATCAGGGTGACGTCGGCGCCGCGGGCCGCCGCGCCCCGGGCGAAGGCGCCGGACAGGGCGGGGGACGTGGGGCGCATGTCGTGGCCGACGACGACGGCCTCCGCGCCGGTCACCTGGACGAAGGCCGACCCGAACAGCTCGGCCAGGTCCTCGTCCCACTGGTCGGGCACGACCCCCCGCACGTCGTACGCCTTCACGAGCTGCGACAGATCTGCGGTCACGGGCCGGTCCTCCTGAGGTGTCTTCGGACCGCCAAACTACCCGGCGGCCGAGGGCGCCCCGGCCGGCGGTCAGGAGTCGGGCGACCGCAGCACGCGGAGGTGGCCACGGCGGGCGACCTCCATCGGGTCCGCCGTGCGCGGGCCGCCGCGGCCGCCGTCGCCCCGGTCCTGCGGGCGCGCCGCCTCGCGGACGGCGTTGGCCAGCGCTTCGAGGTCGTCACCGCTGGGGCGGGTGGGGGCGGAGGGATCCGAGAGCCGGACGACCTCCCAGCCCCGGGGCGCGGTCAGGCGCTCGCTGTGCTCGGCACAGAGGTCGTAGCAGTGGGGCTCGGCGTAGGTGGCGAGCGGGCCGAGGACCGCAGTCGAGTCGGCATAGACGTACGTCAGTGTCGCGACGGCAGGGCGGCCGCACGCGGTGCGCGAACAGCGACGTACAGGGCTCACGATGTTGGACGGTACCGCACTCTTGAGCGGGCTGCGACGACTCTCCCTCAGCTCACCCCACCGTGTCGGCCTGTGAAACCGGACACACCGGACCCCCGGGCAACTCCCCTGACCTGGGCGGGAGGAGAGGCACGCGCCGTCGCGCGGTGGTCGCCGTGGTCGCCGCGCGGTGTAAATCCTGTCATGCGACCGGGTCGCGGCACGAGGGAGCGGGGCCGAAAACGTGACGCCCCCTGGCTGGATCGAGCCCCGCGCGCAGGCGCCCCGGCCGGGTCCCGCGCAGCGCCGGTCCGCGCCCGCGATGCGGGGTTACGCTGCGTCAGTGATGGACAGTTCCGTACCTTCCCACTCGCCCGAGCCCCGTCCCCGCCGCCGCGACCGGCACGGGCGGGGGATGCGCGGCCCCGTAGCCCCGCCGCAGGTGCCGCTCTCGGCCAGCAGGGCGGACAGTTTCCGCGATCTGGTGCAGGACTCGGTGGAGCGGCTGGAGCGGCGCTGGCCGCAGCTGGCCGAGGTCGACTTCGTGGTCCTCGACGTGCCGGAGACGTCCGAGGAGACGGTGCCGCTGGGCAGCGCGGTGTCAGCGCGCAAGGAGCGGCCCGCGCAGATCGCCGTCTACCGCCGCCCCGTCGAGATCCGCACCAAGAACCGCGACGAGCGGGCGCTGCTGGTCCATGAGGTCGTGGTGGAGCAGGTCGCGGAGCTGCTCGGGCTGGCGCCGGAGTCGGTGGATCCCCGGTACGGGCAGGAGTAGCCCGCCGTACGCGGGTGGCGGCGCGCGCCGGGGGGAACAGCCGGCCGTACGCCAACGGCGGACGGCGGGGCGCCCCGGGAAGGGTCCCCGCCGTCCGCGTGCCGCGTGCCGTGCGTCAGTCGTCCAGGACCGAGAGGTTCTGCTCGGCGGCCGGAACCTCGACCGTGCCGCCGTCGTCCGGCAGGGTCTGGACGGTGAACATCGGGATGCCGTCCTGGGGCACCGTCAGCGTCCGGGCGGCGTGCACCGGGCCGCCCGACTCGGTGCGGACGGTGAGCGCGTACGTGCCCTTGAGGCCGGCCGGGACGGGCGGGGTGACGGCGAGGGTCGTACCGGCCGGGACCTGGTAGGTCTTGCTGACCGGGGTGCCGCCCCCGCTGCCCGCGGAGGCGGTCACCTTGACCGTGCCGGCGGCGCCGGGGGCGGTGAGCGAGAGGACCGATCCCTTGGCCCGGTTGTCGGCGGCGGTCGCCTGCGCGCCGACCGGGCCGGTGGCCGGGATGTAGCCGGTCTCCCGCTTGTCGCCCTTGCCCCGCACGATCCGCAGCGCGGCCACGACGGGGGTCGCCCTGCCCTTCTCGCTGGGCGTCAGGAGCAGCGATCCGGCCTCGCCCCGGGTGAGGTCCTTGAGGTCGACGCCCGCGGTCATACGGGACTTGACGTGCAGGTCCTCGTGACCGACCGGGGAGATCGCGCCGGTCTTGCCGAGGAGTTTGACCGTGAGGTCGGCGTCGTTGTCGCTCGGGGCGAAGGCCACCAGCCGGACCGAGGTCGCGTCTGCCGGGATGCCCGGCAGGACGACGGTGCCCGAGGGGTCGGCGGAGGCGGGGAGCCAGTCGGAGCCGGCGGTGTCGTCGGCGGTGCGGACGACCGCGCCGACGCGTCCGGTGCGAGTGGTGACGTGGACGGTCACATCGTCCACGGCCTGGCTGGTCAGCGTCGAGATGAGGACGCGGACGCCGGCCCCGGCGGGGACCGTGATGCCCTCGCCGACATCGGACTTGAGCGTGCCCTCGGGGCCGTACAGCTCGATGTCGGCGACGGCGGCGGTGTCGTCCGGGTTGGTGAGGTGGACGTAGTCCTCGCGGGTCTTCGCGGTGCTGGCGGCCGGGAACCAGAAGTCCGTGTCGGGCGCGGTGCAGCTGACGCCGAGCAGGCCGCGGCCGTCGCCCGCCTCGATGGTGGTGGTCTGCTGGGTGGTCCAGCCGGGGGCCAGCCGGCCGGTGGCGGTGCCGACGAGTGCGGGGGCGTCCGCGCCGGACGCCTCGCCCGTGCCGGGCTTGCCGGGCTCCTTGAGCGCGACGACGGGCTTGCCGGGCTCCGCCTTCTTGGACTTCTTGTCCTTGTCGTCCTTGTCGTCCTTGGCCTTCGTGTCGGCCTTGGCCGTGGCCGGTGCCAGGAGTTCGGCGGTGCCGGCCGGGCCGGAGGCGCCGCCCCCGCCGGAGAGCGGCGTGAAGGAGGTGTACGCCGTCTCGGCGAGGTCGGAGAGGCCGGGCGCCGGGCAGAGCAGGCTGGTCCGCTCCACGGGCAGCCGCTCGGCCGTCCTCGCCGACGTGGTGGTGCCCTGCTCCGGGGCGGTGACGGCGGCGAAACCGGTGACGGCGGCGAGGGCGACGACGCCCGCGATCAGGGACAGGCTGCTGGTGGACTTCACTCGGACTCGCCTCGCGATGCGTTGCCGGTCTGCCACGGGTGCGGGCCCGGGGCGGGGTTCTCGTCGGGGTTCTGCGGGTCGTAGGGGGCCGGGCCGCCGGGCGCGCCCTGGGCGTCGTACGCCCCTTGTGCGCCGTACTGGGTGCCGTCGTACGCACCGGCGTCGTACTGCGCCTGGTCGTACGACGGCGCGTTGCCGTACTGGCCCTGGTCGTACGGGGCGTATCCGCCCTGCTGCTGCGGATACCCGTACGCGTCGTAGCCGCCGGCGCCGCCCGTGCCGTCGGGCTGCTGCTGCGGGGCGGTGCCGTACGCGGGGTCCTGGTACGGGCCGTCCTGGTACCGGCCGTCCGGATACTGGCCGTCCTGGTACTGGGCGTAGCCGGCGTCCTGGTACCGCGTGCCGTCCCACTCGCCGTACTGCTGCTGCGGCACCGCGCCGTACTGACCGGTGTCGCCCTCCCCCTGCGGGGGCGGCGTCGCGTACTGACCGGTGTCGCCGTCGCCCTGCGGGGGCAGCGTCGCGTACCCGCCCGTGTCGCCCTCGCCCTGTGGTGCGGCGAAGGTGTCGGGGGCGTCCTGCTGCCGGGGGACGAAGGCGCCCGGGTCCTCGTCCCCGTGCGGCGCGGGGGCGCCCGGGGGCGGCCCGTCGCCCTCGCCGTCGGGCTCGCCCTCCGCCAGGGCGGCTGCGCGCAGCCTGCGGGCCCGGCGGCCCTCCCCCGCGACCGGCTCGGCCGGGACCGCGAGGTCCGCGTCGGGCAGGTCGTCGTCGATCTCCCGGCGCCGGCCCGGCAGGGCCATGACCACGAGGACGACGGCGAGGAAGATCTGGGCCCAGATCCACGCCCGGTGGGTCAGCGGCGTCTCGTACGTGAGGGAGAGGGTGCCGCCCTCGGCCGGCAGGGCGAAGCCCTGGGCCCAGCCGTCGACGGTCTTGCGGTCGAGCGTCCGGCCGTCGAGCGTGGCCTGCCAGCCGGGGTCGGCGGCCTCGGCGATGCGCAGGGTCCGGCCCTCGGCGCCCGCCGGGATCTCGGTGTGCGCCTCGACGGGGCCGGATTCGACGGGCAGCGGCTCGTCGGCGGCGGCGGCCGGGACGATCATGACGCGGGCGACCTGGCGGCGGTCCACCCGCCACAGGGCGCTGCCGTCCAGCTGGCTCAGCCGGCTGAGGCCCGGGGTGGCGTCGAGCAACCGGCTCATCTGCTTCGGGGCCCCGTCGCGCACGAGGACGTAGCGGATCGCGAAGCCGCTGAGCTGGCTGCCCTGGTCGGCGCCGGAGCCGGCCACCAGATTGGCGACAACCTTGTCGAGGTGGCTGTTGCCGCCCCCGGACTCGGCCAGTTCGGCGTCGCCGAGGCGGGCGCCGGAGCCGCGGACCAGGGTGTATTCGACCAGGTCGGACGTGGTGCCGCCGAGCACCAGGGTGCGCGGCTGGTCGCGGGTGCCGGACTCCTCGGCGACGAAGGCGGGCACCTGGACCGGGTCGCGGCGCTCCAGCGGCCCGGCCGCGCCGCCGATCATCCAGCCGGCGGCGGCGAGCACCGGGGCGGCCGCGGCGGCCAGCGCGATCAGGGCGGCGACGGGCTGGCGCCAGCCGAAGCTCTGCTCGGCGACCCGGACCCGGGCGCCGTCGGCGCCGACCAGCGCGGCGGCGATGAGCGCGGCGCCGTAGACGAGGGTGGCCGGTCCGGCCCAGCCGGAGCCGTTGGCCAGGGCGGCGAAGACGAGGCCCACCAGGGCGGCGGCCCAGGCGGTCCGTACGGCGAAGCGGCGCTCCGAGCGCAGCAGCGCGGCCAGCGCGGCCAGCACGATGCCGAGGAGCAGGACGCCGCCTGCCGCCTTGGGACCGCCGGGGCTGATGCCGAGCAGGTCCAGGGCGGAGGCGTCCCCCGAGCCTGTCTCCAGACCGGCTTCCTTGAGGAAGGATGAAGGGCTGGCCAGCAGCGAGAGCGACCAGGGCGCGAGGACGAGCAGCGGGGTGCCGACGGCGGCGGCGAAGCGCAGGGCGTACGCGGTGATGTCGTTGCGGCGCAGCGCCAGGACCCCGAGGCCGAGCACCACGGCGAGCGGCCAGACGATCGGCGTGAACGCCATCGCGAGGGTGAGGAGCAGGGTGTACGCCCAGGTGGCGCGCCAGCTGCCTCGGGCGTCCCCGGTGGCGCGCATGCCGTGCGCGGAGACGGCGGTGCGCGCGATCAGCGGGAGCAGGACCGCGAGGACGGCGGTGCCCAGCCTGCCGGTCGCCAGGGCGCCGGTCGCGGCGGGCAGGAAGGCGTACGCGATGCTCGCCCAGGCCCGCAGGAGCCGCGAGGGCAGCAGCGGGCGGGAGACGAAGTAGGCGGTGAGTCCGGCGAGCGGGACCGAGCAGACGAGCAGCAGGGTGAGCGCGAAGCCGGTGGAGCCGAGGAAGAGCGCGGACAGCGCCGAGAGCACGGCCAGATAGGGCGGTGCGGTCTGGGTGCCGCCGGTCCCGACGGTGTGCCAGCCGTCGGCGTAGCGGCCCCAGAGGTCGGAGACGTCGGCGGGGGCGGGCAGCAGGGCGCCGCCCGCCAGGGCGCCGCCGCCGAGCAGGCCCCGGCAGGCGACGAGCGAGACGAGGAGGAGGACGGCGAAGAGGACCGGGCCGGGTTTGCGGCCGATCTTCTTCAGCCGGGCGAACTGGTCGATCTCCAGGTAGTCGGCGTCGTCGCCGCCCGGTCCGGACTCGACGGCGCCGTGCCGGGAGCCGCCGGAGTCGGCGTCGGAACCGCCGCCGAGGTTCCCGGCGACCTGCTCGACGGTCGCGCGGACGGTGGCGCCGGGGGCGGGGAAGAGGCCGCGCAGTTCGGCCTGGTCGACGGCGCCCTTGCCGCGGCTGCGGCGCGCTCCGAGGATGCGGCCGGGGCGCAGCAGGGTGCCGAGGAGGCCGGCGACCTCGTCGAGCGCCTGGCCGGGCACCTTGCCGACGAGGTAGGCGAGGGTGCGCAGCAGGGTGCCGAGGACGAGCCTGAGCAGGACCCAGGGCAGCCTTTTGCCGGGGGTGTTCGCCAGCATGGTGTAGACGGCGCCGGCCTTGTCGACGCGGTGCGGGTTGGCCACCGAGCGGCCGGCGCAGTCGATGGGGCGGCGTTCGCGGGCGGATGCCTCGGCGTGCCGCAGGACGGCGTCGGGGGCGACGAGCACCCGGTGTCCGGCCCGGTGGGCGCGCCAGCACAGATCGACGTCGTCGCGCATCAGGGGGAGCCTGCGGTCGAAGCCGCCCAGCTCCTCCCAGACATCACGGCGGATCAGCATGCCGGCGGTGGAGACGGAGAGGACGGTACGGACCTGGTCGTGCTGGCCCTGGTCCTGTTCGCGCCGGTCCAGCCCGGTCCAGCGGCGGCCGCTGTTGGCGATCGAGACCCCGACCTCCAGCAGCTGGCGGCGGTCGTACCAGCCGCGGAGCTTGGGGCCGACGATCGCGGCGTGCGGGTCCTCGTCGACGACCCGCAGCATCTCGGCGAGGGCGTCGGGTTCGGGCGCGCAGTCGTCGTGGAGCAGCCAGAGCCACTGCACCGGTTCGCCGTGCGGCAGTTCGGGCAGGTCGTAGGCGTCGTCGCGCCAGGTGCGGGTGACCGGGTCCCAGCCGCTGGGCCGCTTCAGATAGGGCAGGTCGTCCGGGGTGAGGACGCCGGCGGTGCGGCTCGCCTCGTCGACGGCGGTGCCGAAGCTCGTACGCCGCGCGAGGTGCAGGACGCGGTCGGCGCCGAGCGCCTCGGTGACCAGGCGCGCGGAGTCGTCGGCACTGCCGGTGTCGGCGGCGACGGCGTTCTGTACGGGGCGTTCCTGCCCGAGGAGTCCGGCGAGCGCGTCGGGCAGCCAGCGTGCGCCGTCGTGGGAGACGAGCACGGCGGTGACGACATGCCGGGGGAACTCGGGGGCGGTGGCGGCCGCGTACGGCGCCGCCGATTGGCTGTGCACGGACATCGAGGTACGGGCCCTCCGGCCGGGTCCGGGGGGCGTCCCCCCGGGGGCTGCTTCGGTGTACACGCGCGCTGTGTCGGGTCGTTGGCGCGTCTCGGACGGGGCCCCACACTAACGGTACGGATAACCGGGGTGGTGAGGGAGCGGGGAACGGGGACGGTGGTACGGGGCGGAGGGGCGCCCGGACACGACGACGGCCCGCCGCCTGCGGGCTGGGTGCAGGCGGCGGGCCGTGGCCGAAAACCATGGGGCCGGGGCGTGGTCGGTTCCCGGCCGGGCGGAGCGGGTGGGGTCAGACGGCGGCCTTCTTCAGGCGGCGCCGCTCGCGCTCGGAGAGACCGCCCCAGATGCCGAACCGCTCGTCGTTGGAGAGGGCGTACTCCAGGCATTCGGAGCGGACCTCGCAGGCGAGACAGACCTTCTTCGCCTCGCGGGTCGACCCGCCCTTCTCGGGGAAGAAGGACTCGGGGTCGGTCTGGGCGCACAGTGCGCGCTCCTGCCAGCCGAGTTCCTCGTCCGCGTCCTCGACCAGCAGTTGCTGGAACAGCTCGGTCATGTGCGCCCCTCGTCTGTCTCTTGCGTCCCCGTGATGCGGCCGTGATCGAATCGACCGAACGACACGGGTGAAATTACAGGTGTGTAGCTCTGGGCGAGTCAAGCCCGCATCTGCTATTGGGCCCCGCATTCACTCTGCGGAACCAAGCGTACGCAGAAAGTGTGCAAATCACCAAAAACCTGACATATGCCATAGCCTCCTTCACCCCCGAACCTGCCACTGGAAGGAACTCCCCCGGGGGCGGACACGTTGCGATTCGGTCACCGAAGCGATCAAGATCACAGTCGGATCACGGACGGCCGCGTTTCGGGGCACGGCTGTTGCGCCACATCTCCGGCGCCGCGCCTGCATAAACCTTTCTCCGGATGGCGTAACCGGATGAGGTGAAACATTACCCCCAAATCGGGCATCGGGTTGACAGGCGCTGCTCCTCCCCGCTCTCCTTGATGGCATGCCAGCGACCTCAGCGATGCGCGCCACCCACGTCCGTGGGTTCCGCAGAGCTGTCCAGGCCCGCTGTTGCTGTTCCAGCTGTCTCGGCTGTTGAAGCCCGCGCGCTCCAGCCGTATCCAGCTCATCCCGGACCCCCGGACCCCGCCCCCTGCGGCCTGACGGCCCCTGCGGTCACCCGGTCCCGCGGTCCTCGCGACACCCCAGCACCCGCACCGCACCCGCGCCACCTGCCGAGGAACCACCGCACCCATGAACAGCGACAGCGACCTCCAGATCGCCGGGGACCTCCTCGAGGTTCCGCACCTCCTGCGCCCCGCCCGCGAACACCCCGCCACCGTCGCGGAATTCGTCGGGCTCGCCCGCGCCGTCGCCGCCGACCGCGCGGCCTGGGCGCCGCTCGTCCGGTACGACACCGCCACCCGCTGGTACCACCGGCTGCGCACCGGCCCCGGCTACGAGGTCTGGCTGCTCAGCTGGGTCCCCGGCCAGGGCAGCGGACTGCACGACCACGGCCCCTCCTCCGGCGTACTGACCGTGCTGGACGGCGAACTGACCGAGCGTACGGACCGCGGCACGCGGACCCTGACCGCCGGCGCCCAGCGCGTCTTCGCCCCCGGCTACGTCCACGAGGTGGCCAACGACTCCCTCGAACCTGCCGTCAGCCTGCACATCTACTACCCGGGCCTGACCGACATGCCGATGCACGCCACCCAGTGCGCGGCGGCCCCCGCCCCGACCCCGGCCTGAGGCCCCGGGCCCGAGACCACGGGCCTGAGACCCCTCCCCAACGATCGGGCCGCGCCTGACAGTCCCACCCGTCGCCCGCCACCACCCCCACAACGATCAGGCCGCGCCTGACAAACTGTCGCCATGCGCATTGTGGTTCTGGCCGGCGGTATCGGTGGTGCTCGTTTTCTTCGTGGCCTCAAGGAGGCCGCGCCGGACGCGGACATCACGGTGATCGGCAACACCGGTGACGACATCCATCTGTTCGGACTCAAGGTCTGCCCCGACCTCGACACCGTGATGTACACCCTGGGCGGTGGCATCAACGAGGAGCAGGGCTGGGGCCGCACCGACGAGAGCTTCCACGTCAAGGAGGAGCTCGCGGCCTACGGCGTCGGCCCCGAGTGGTTCGGGCTCGGCGACCGCGACTTCGCCACCCACATCGTCCGTACGCAGATGCTCGGCGCGGGCTATCCGCTCAGCGCCGTCACCGAGGCGCTCTGCGCCCGCTGGCAGCCGGGCGTGCGGCTGCTGCCGATGTCCGACGACCGGGTCGAGACGCATGTCGCCGTCGACGTCGACGGCGAGAGCCGGGCCGTGCACTTCCAGGAGTACTGGGTGAAGATGCGCGCCTCGGTCCCCGCGCGGGCGATCGTGCCCGTCGGCGCCGATCAGGCCAAGCCGGCGCCCGGGGTGCTGGAGGCCGTCGCCGGGGCCGACGTCATCCTCTTCCCGCCGTCCAACCCCGTCGTCTCCATCGGGACGATCCTCGCCGTGCCCGGGATCCGCGAGGCGGTCGCCGAGGCCGGGGTGCCGGTCGTCGGCCTCTCCCCCATCGTCGGCGACGCGCCGGTGCGCGGCATGGCCGACAAGGTGCTCGCCGCGGTGGGCGTCGAGTCGACGGCCGCTGCCGTCGCCGTGCACTACGGCTCCGGGCTGCTCGACGGCTGGCTCGTCGACACGGTGGACGCGGGCGCGGTGGACGAGGTGGAGGCCGCGGGCATCCGCTGCCGCGCCGTTCCGCTGATGATGACCGACGTGTCCGCGACCGCCGAGATGGCCCGGCAGGCGCTGGCCCTCGCCGAGGAGGTGCGCGCGTGAGCGCCACCGGGGAGGCCGTGCAGGCCGTGCCCTCCTACCGGGTGTGGGCGCTGCCGGGCATGCCCGAGGTCCGGGCCGGGGACGATCTGGCGAAGCTGATCGCCGCCGCCGAACCGGGGCTGGCCGACGGCGACGTCCTGCTCGTCACCTCCAAGATCGTCTCCAAGGCGGAGGGCCGGATCATGGAGGCCGCCGACCGGGAGGCGGCCATAGACGCCGAGACCGTACGCGTGGTGGCGCGGCGCGGCCCGCTGCGGATCGTGGAGAACCGGCAGGGCCTGGTGATGGCCGCCGCCGGGGTCGACGCGTCGAACACCCCCGCCGGCACGGTGCTGCTGCTGCCCGAGGACCCCGACGCCTCCGCGCGGGCGATCCGCCGGGGGCTGCGCGACACGCTCGGCGTCGACGTCGGCGTCGTCGTCACGGACACCTTCGGGCGGCCGTGGCGCAACGGGCTCACCGATGTGGCGATCGGGGCCGCCGGGGTGCGGGTCCTGGACGATCTGCGCGGCGGCACCGACGCGTACGGCAATCCGCTCGGCGCCACCGTCGTCGCCACCGCCGACGAACTGGCCTCCGCCGGGGACCTGGTCAAGGGCAAGGCCGAGGGGCTGCCCATCGCGGTCGTGCGCGGGCTCGACCAGGTGCTGGACCCGGACGACGCCGAGGGCGCGCGGGCCATGGTGCGGGGCGCGGCCGACGACATGTTCCGGCTCGGCACGTCCGAGGCGGTCCGCGAGGCGGTGACCCAGCGGCGCACGGTGCGCTCCTTCACCGACGAGCCGGTGGACCCCGGGGCGGTCCGCCGCGCCGTGGCCGCCGCGGTGACGGCCCCCGCGCCGCACCACACGACCCCCTGGCGCTTCGTCCTGCTGGAGTCGGCCGCCTCGCGGACCCGGCTCCTGGACGCGATGCGGGACGCCTGGACCGCCGACCTGCGACGGGACGGCAAGAGCGAGGACTCCATCGCCAAGCGCGTCCGCCGCGGCGACGTCCTGCGCCGGGCCCCCTACCTCGTGGTCCCCTGCATGGTGATGGACGGCTCCCACACCTACGGCGACCCCCGCCGGGACACCGCCGAGCGCGAGATGTTCGTGGTCGCCGCCGGCGCCGGCATCCAGAACTTCCTGGTCGCCCTCGCCGGCGAACGGCTCGGCTCCGCCTGGGTCTCCTCCACGATGTTCTGCCGCGACGTCGTCCGCGACGTCCTCGACCTCCCCGCCTCCTGGGACCCGCTCGGCGCCGTCGCCGTCGGCCACCCGTCCGAGCCGCCGACCCCGCGCACGGGCCGGGACGCGGAGGACTTCGTCACGGTGCGGTGAGGGCGCCGGGCCCGCGGCCGGACCGGCCGGGAGGCGGTGGGAGGATCCTGCCGATGCTGGCGCGCAAGGAGGCACGGTGGAGAACGGCTCGTCGCATGACCATTCCGACTGGGACGAGGTGGTGCGCGCGGCCCGTGAGCGGGCCCGCTCACGGCAGGCCCTCATGGTCGAGCGTTACGGACTGTCGGGCGACGTCCAGTACGACTGGTCGCTCGACGACGCGCGGATCACGTGGTCCCGCGACGGGAGGACGTTCCTCACCGGACGCCTCACGATGATCGGCAGCGTGAGCCTCGCCGAGCGGAGCTGGCTGTGGGCTTGGGCCAACGATTCGCTGCCGCCCGCGGTCCTGGGAGACATCGAGCGGGTGCGGGTCTTCGGGGAGACGCACGGGTATCCGGTGCTTCCGTGGCGGGGCTTCGCCCACGACGCCGGGCTCGTGGCCGAGGCCCGGATGGTCGCGGCGTCGGTGCTCGACGCCGACGGCCTCTGGGCGGATCAGGTGGACGACATGCAGCTGCACTTCGCGATCCACGGCCTGGAGACGGTCGCCGAAGCGCCCTGAGCGGGACCCGCCCCGTCGGCCCGCCCCGCTACAGCGGCGCGATGTTGCGCGGGGTCATCCGGGGGGCGCGGCGGGGTGGGGTGTGGCCGGAGAGCAGGATGAGGCGGGTCGCCCGGTGGCGTTGGCCCTCGTAGGGGGCGAGGAGGGTGAGCATCGCCTCGTCGTCGGCGTCGCGGTCGCCGGCCAGGGCGTGGCCGACGATGCCGGGGAGGTGGAGGTCGCCGACGGTGACGGCGTCGGGGGCGCCGTTGGTGCGTTGCAGGGTTTCGGCGGCGGTCCAGGGGCCGATGCCGGGGACGGCCTGGAGGCGGGTGAGGGCGTCGGGCAGCTCCATGGCCGCCGCCTCCTCCATGCGGCGGGCCACCCGGACCGCGCGCAGGATGGTGGCCGAGCGCTTGCTGTCGACGCCCGCGCGGTGCCACTCCCAGGAGGGGATCAGGGACCAGGTGCGGGCGTCGGGCATCACGTAGAGGCCGTACTCCTGGGGGCCGGGGGCCGGCTCGCCGTACTTGCGGACCAGCAGCCGCCAGGCGCGGTACGCCTCGTCGGTGGTGACCTTCTGCTCCAGGACGGAGGGGATCAGGGACTCCAGCACCAGGCCGGTGCGGAGCAGGCGGAGTCCCGGGCGGCGGCGGTGGACGGCGGCGATGAGCCGGTGGCGCGGGGTGAAGTCCTCCGGGGCGTCGCCCTCGCCGAGCAGCGTGGGCAGCTGGTCCAGCAGCCAGGACGCGCCCGGCCCCCAGGCCGTCGCCTCGATCCGCCCCTCGCGGGCGACGACATGGAGCGTGCCGGGGCCCGCCGGGGTGCGGCTGGCCCGGCGGACCGAGCCGTCGGCGGACATCCGGAACGTGGGATCGGCGGGGCCACGGCGCAGCGGGCCGAGAACGAGCCGCAGGTCGAGCGGGCCGGGCGGGGTCCAGTCGCGGGTCAGCGCCGCCGGTACGGGCGTCGCCGTCTGGCGCGGGACGGCCGCGCGCGGGGCGCTGCGGGGGGCGAATCGTCCTGCCACGGGTGAAGGTCCTCGGTAGTCGGGGCTGCCAGTCGAGGGTACGGCCGAATCCGGCCGGCCGGGCCGTCCTCGTACGGGTGGACCGCTCCGGTCATGCGTCCGAGGAGAACCGGAGGAGCCGCCTCATCCGTCCGAGGAGCGCCCGGCGGGTCCGGTCATGCGTCCGAGGAGAGCCCGGGGAGGCCGCCTCATTCGTCCGAGGAGAACCGGAGGGAGGCCGCCTCATTCGTCCGAGGAGAACCGGAGGGAGGCGGCCTCATTCGTCAGAGGAGAACCGGAGGGAGGCGGCCGGCAGCCGGGCCCCGCACCAGACGCGGACGCCTTCGCGCAGTTCGTTGTCGGCGCCGACGTGAGCACCGTCACCGACGACAGCGCCCGCCAGGACCGTACGGCTGCCGATCCTGGCCCCGGCGCCGACGAGGGAGTCCGTGATCACGGCGCCGGGTTCGACGACGGCGCCCGCGAGGACGGTGGAGCCCTCGATCCGGGCGCCCGCGCCGATCACGGCGTCGTCGCCGACCACCGTGCCGCCGGAGAGTTTGGCGTCGGGGGCGACGGTGGCGGTGGGCAGGACGAGCCGGTCGCCGCAGCGGCCGGGGACGGCCGGGGAAGGGGCGCGGCCGAGGACCAGGTCGGCGGAGCCGCGTATGAACGCCTGGGGGGTGCCGAGGTCCAGCCAGTACGTGGAGTCGACCATGCCCTGGAGGTGGGCGCCGTCGGCGAGAAGTCCGGGGAAGGTCTCGCGTTCCACGGAGACGGGCCGGCCGGCCGGGATGGTGTCGATGACCGAGCGGCGGAAGATGTAGGCGCCCGCGTTGATCTGGTCGGTGACGATCTCCTCGGGCGTCTGGGGCTTCTCCAGGAAGGCGGTGACGCGGCCGGTGTCGTCGGTGGGGACGAGGCCGAAGGCGCGCGGGTCCTCGACCCGGGTCAGATGGAGCGAGACGTCCGCCCCGGACTCGGCGTGGGTGGCGGCCAGGGCCCGGATGTCGAGGCCGGTGAGGATGTCGCCGTTGAAGATCAGGACCGGTTCGTCGGGCCCGGAGACCAGGCGCTCCGCGACGTTGCGCAGGGCGCCGCCGGTGCCGAGCGGGTCGCGTTCGGTGACGTACTCGATGTGGAGGCCCAGCGACGAGCCGTCGCCGAAGTACGGCTCGAAGACCTCCGCCAGGTACGACGTCGCGAGGACGATGTGCTCGACCCCGGCGGCCCTGGCACGCGCCAGCTGGTGCGTGAGGAAGGGGACGCCCGCGGCCGGAACCATGGGTTTGGGCGTGTGCACCGTGAGCGGGCGCAGCCGGGTTCCCTTGCCGCCGACCAGGAGGATCGCTTCTTTTGCCTCTGTCACAGCACTGTCTCTGCTTCCTGCTGGGGCCGGGCCGGGGTTTCGGCTGGCCAGTGTATGCAGACCGGGGGTGTCGTCCTCGGTCGGCGGCCCGCAGCAGGTCTCCGGCGCGTCCGGCGCCGGGCGGCCCCTGTCGCGTCAGCGGCCCTGCAGCCGGGCCGATCCGGTCCGCGCGGTGCCGAGCTTCTTGTAGAGACGCGCTCCGGGGCATTCGGTTGCGAATCCGTCGCGGTGTCCGGAGATGACGTTCAGTTTGACCTTCCTGCCCTTCTTGTACTTGTTGCTCCCGGCGGAGACGAGTGTCACCTTGCCCTTGGGGTTGGCGCCGAACAGGCCGAGCTTCCAGGCCGTGAGCTTCTCGACGGCGGTGACGGCCGCGGCGGGCGGGTTGGAGGTGGAGAAGGTCCCGAGCACGGCGATGCCCATGGTGTTGGTGTTGAAGCCGAGGGTGTGCGCGCCCATGACGGCCTTCGTCACGCCTCCGGCGCGGCCCTCGTAGATGTTTCCGCACTTGTCGACGGCGAAGTTGTAGCCGATGTCGCGCCAGCCGCTGCTCTTGACGTGGTAGCGGTAGATGCCGCGCAGCACCGAGGGCGCCTGGGAGCACGTGTAGTTGTTGCCGGTGGCGCTGTGGTGGATGAAGGCGGCCTTGACGCTCTTGGTGTACGCGAAGCTCTTCTCGCGGAGCTTCTCGTCGGCGCCCCAGCCCTTGCGGGTGATGATGCGGGGGCGGGGGCCGATGTACGGCTTGGCACCGGGGGCGAATCCGGCGGCCGCCCGCGTGGCCGCGCGGCTCAGGGCGGGCAGGGCGGCGGCGCCGAGCGCGGTGGTGCGGCCGGCGCCGGCCGCGCCAGTCGCGGTCTCCGCCCGGGGCGCGGCCCCGGGGTCGACGAGTTCGAGTCGGAGTCCGGCGGGGAGCGGCGCGGCGGACGCGCCCCGGGCTCCGGGACCCTCGGGCACCACCCGTACCTCGACGCCGTCGGAGTCACCGACCCAGAGCGGGGCGGTGGATCCCCGGGCGGCGCCGGAGTCGCGCTCGGTGGTTCCGGCGTCGGCGGAGTGCTCGGCGTTGTGGGTCTCCAGCTCCTGCCAGGGCGACCAGCGGCCGGTGGCGGTGGCGCGGGTGCGGACCTGGGCCGTGCCGCGGAGTTCGGTGTTCACGTCGTCCCAGACGACGCCGACCAGGGAGAACGGCTCGACGCGGGGTCTCGACAGCCCCTGCCCCGGGTCGGCGGCGCCGGCGGACCGGGTGGCGGGCGCGGTCAGGGGGGTCAGGGCCAGGGAGCGGGTCGAGCCGGGCGGTTCGGCGGGCTCGGACGCGGCGGCCGGACGGGCGGAGGTGTCGGGGGCGGCGCCCGCGGGCGCGGCGAGCGGCAGCACGAGGGCCGACGCGCAAGTGACACCCAGGGCGGATACAAGGAAGGCACGCATACACACGATCCTTGACACAAGGGGACGACTCCGGCTACCGGGACGGTGCGGGTGAGTTGACGCCCCGTCTGCCGAACCGGTGTACGGGGTGTCCGCCGCACCGGTGGCCCTCCACCGCCGCCGCGTACGCTTCCGTCCATGAACGCCAGCGACCGCACCCCTGCCGACCTGCTGCGTTCCGCGCTCGCCGCGGACCCGGCCCGCCCCTTGGTCACCTTCTACGACGACGCCACCGGAGAACGCGTCGAACTCTCGGTGGCCACCTTCGCCAATTGGGTGGCCAAGACGGCGAACCTGCTCCAGGGCGACCTCGCGGCGGAGCCCGGCGACCGGCTCGCGCTGCTGCTCCCGGCGCACTGGCAGTCCGCGGTCTGGCTGCTGGCCTGCTCCTCGGTCGGCGTGGTCGCCGAGGTGGGGGGCGATCCGGCCGCCGCCGATCTCGTGGTGACCGGACCGGAGGGCCTGGAGGCGGCGCGGGCCTGCTCCGGGGAGCGGGTCGCCCTGGCGCTGCGCCCGCTGGGCGGCCGGTTCCCGCAGGTGCCGGAGGGCTTCACGGACTACGCCGTCGAGGTGCCGGGCCAGGGCGACCGCTTCGTCCCGTTCGCGCCGGTGGACCCGGGCGCTTTGGCCCTGGTGGTGGACGGGAGCGGGCTGACCGGGGCGGAGCTGGTGGAGCGGGCGCGGCGGGACGGCGCGGCGCTGGGGCTGGACGCCGGTTCGCGGCTGCTGTCGGGGCGGGCGTACGACAGCTGGGACGGGCTGAGCGCCGGGCTCTTCGCCCCGCTCGCGACCGGGGGGTCCGTGGTGCTGTGCCGGAACCTGGACCGGCTGGACGCGCAGGCGCTGGCGCGGCGGGTGGAGAGCGAGCGGGTCACGCTGAGCGTGTGACGCCCCCGGTTGGCACCGCCGGTGGGGCCGGGTCCGTCAACGACCCGGTACGACAAGCGGCCTGAGAGCCACTCGTCCGGACCAGCGTGGGCCGAGCCCTCCCGGCGATCCGTCAACTCCGGTACATGATCTGCGGTACGGACCACTCAAGGCACAACCAAGCGTGAAGTTCAGCCGTCTACTTGTGCGACCGGCGGCCATGCGCGCTGCCGAACGTGAAGGATGGACGCAGACGTGACCGAAAGCGCCGGCACACCGGACGGGCCCGAGGACCCGGACGGGAAGGGAGAGCGGACGCCCGACGCGGCGGACCCGGCGGCGGGCGGCGCGCCCGGCCCGGACTCCGGTGAGCGGTCCGCCCCGGCCGACGCCCCGGGCGGCGAGACGCGCAGCGGCTCGGGCAGCGGCCCGGGGCACGGCGCCCGGCCCGAGGACGGCGTTCCGGCGGCCGTCGCCGTCACGGTGCGGCGCAAGCGGCACTGGCTGCGGTGGACGGCGCTCGGCGCCTCGTTCGTCGTCCTGGCCGCCGCGGGCACCGGCTGGTGGCTGTACAAGAAGCTGGACGGCAACATCCGGACGGACACCTCCGCCGCCGCCGAGCTGAAGGCGTACGAGAAGGAGCGTCCGGCCCAGGTCGTGCACGACGCGCAGAACATCCTGCTCATCGGCTCCGACAGCCGGGCCGGGGACAACCGGAAGTACGGGCGCGACGAGGGCGGCAGCCAGCGCTCCGACACCACGATCCTGCTGCACCTGGCGGCCGACCGGAAGAGCGCGACCGCGATGTCGCTGCCGCGCGATCTGATGGTGGACATCCCGCAATGCCATAAGACGGACAAGAACGTCAGCAAGCCGCAATTCGCTCAGTTCAACTGGGCCTTCGAGATCGGCGGAACCGCCTGCACCATCCGGACCGTCGAGAAGATGACCGGCATCCGGATCGACCACTACATGGTCGTCGACTTCAGCGGCTTCAAGAACATGGTGAACGCGGTGGACGGCGTCGAGATCTGCCTCAAGGAGCCGATCGACGACAAGTCCGCCCACCTCAGGCTCCCGGCGGGCCGCCAGAAGCTCAACGGCGAGCAGGCCCTCGGCTACGTACGGGCCCGCAAGTCCATCGGCAACGGCAGCGACACCGAGCGCATGGACCGCCAGCAGCAGTTCCTCGGCGCCCTGGTCAACAAGGTGCAGAGCAACGGCGTCCTGCTCAACCCCACCCGGCTCTATCCGGTGCTGGACGCGGCCACCAAGGCACTCACCACCGACCCCGGGCTGGACAGCCTGAAGGACCTGTACGACCTGGTACGCGGGATGCGCAGCGTGCCGACCGAGCGGGTCCAGTTCCTGACCGTGCCCCGGCAGTCGTACCGACTCGACGCCAACCGGGACGAATTGGTACAGCCCGACGCGGACAGACTGTTCAAGCAGCTGCGCGACGACGAACCCGTCGCCGTGGTGCCCGCGGACCAGCTGAAAGAGGACGGAGGAAAGAACACTGACGCCGACCCGGCCCCGGGCCCGTCGCCCACACCCACGTACTCGGGAAACAATGCGGCGGCCGACCTGTGCAAGCAGTAAAGCAATAGCCAAACAGTCATAGACGTTCGGCGCGCAATGGGAAGAATGCCCGGTTGTAAAGGCCGTGGAATGTGTCACGCCCGTCGCTGCGCACCGAACAGGACGGATAGTGTGACGCGATCCGGTGCTTCCGGCCTGCTGGCCGCGCACGTCAGGAACCAGGAACTGAGCGCCCTTTTCGGGGGGAGGGCGCGTCGCGTGGCACCGACGGAGGACTCAAGCGACCGTGGATGCGCAAGGCCGTGGGCGGGCGGACGAATTCGATCCCGCAGACCAATGGGTTCTCAACCCGGAGACCGGCGACTACGAATTGCGACTGAATCACTCCGGAGGGGATTCGACCCGGGCCCCGGGGGTTCCGGCTCCGCGTGGTTCCGCGCACGAGAGCGCGGGACGTGAGGGGGGCCGGCGCCGAGGCGCGCCCGCCGAGCCGACCGTACCCCGCCAGGGCGGCCGGCGCGCGGCCGGTCCGCGCGGCCAGGAGGCCGCCGCGTCCGCCGGGGACGGCCCCGGCCGCCGCAAGCGCAAGGCCCCCAGGAGCCGCCGCAAGAAGGCCCTGGTCTGGACCGGCGGCGTGATGGCCTTCCTGCTGGTGGGCGCCTCGGCCGGCGGCTACTGGCTGTACCAGCACTTCAACGGCAACATCAGCACCGTCGACATCGGCGACCGCGGCAACAAGGACGTCGTCACGGCCAACGCCCCGCTCAACATATTGGTCATCGGCACGGACAAGCGGACCGGCAAGGGCAACGAGGGCTACGGCGACAAGGGCAGCGTCGGCCACGCCGACACCAACATCCTCTTCCACGTCTCCGAGGACCGCACCAACGCCACGGCGATGAGCATCCCGCGCGACCTCATCACCGACATCCCGGAGTGCAAGTCCAAGCAGGAGGACGGCTCGGAGAAGACCATCCCGGGCCTGAACCACGTCCGGTTCAACCGGAGTCTCGGCGAGGCCGGCCGCGACCCGGGGTGCACGATGGACACCGTCAAGGAGCTGACCGGCCTCCAGGTCGACCACTTCATGATGGTCGACTTCAACGCGGTCAAGACCCTGTCCACGGCGGTCGGCGGCGTCAAGATCTGCCTCGCCCACCCGGTCAAGGACAAGGACTCCAAGCTCGACCTGCCGGCGGGCGAGAGCACCGTCGAGGGCGAGGAGGCGCTCGCCTTCGTCCGCACCCGGCACGCCTACACCAACGGCAGCGACCTCGACCGGATCAAGGGCCAGCAGCAGTTCCTCGCCTCGATGATCCGCGAGATGAAGTCGAGCGACACCCTGACCAGCCCGACGAAGCTCTACAAGCTCGCGGACGCGGCGACCAAGGCCCTCACGGTCGACTCGGCCATCAACTCGGTGCCGAAGCTGACGACACTGGCCAAGGAACTGACCAAGATCGACACCAAGAACATCACGTTCGTCACCATGCCGGTGATAGACAATCCGGACGAACCCAAGCCCGTCACCGTGGTCGCCCATCCGACCCAGGCGGAGCAGCTCTTCTCGATGATGCGCGACGACACCTCGCTCACCGAGGTGGCCGCGCAGAAGAAGAAGGCCAAGAACAAGCAGGACGCGCTCCTCAAGGGAACCAAGGCACCCGCCGCGGACGTCCGAGTCGACGTCTACAACGGCGGCGAGGTGCCCGGCGGTGCGCAGCAGACCGTGCTCTGGCTCCAGAACGACAAGGGCGTCCTGAAGTCCACGAACAAGGCCAACGCGCCGCAGAAGGCCGACAAGACGACGCTCGTGTACGCGCCGAACCAGGCCGACCAGGCCCGTGCGCTCGCCGAGATGATGGGACTGCCCGGCTCCGCCATGAAGCCGGGCACCGAGGACGCCGTGGGGAAGCAGCCGATGGTGCTGACGCTGGGGAAGGACTTCAAGGGAGCCGGTACGCCCATCAAGGCCCCCGCGAAGATCGACATCCCCAAGGCCAGCGCCGACAAGTCGGAGTGCGCGAAGTGACACCGGGTCACCGCGCCATACGAGTCTGAGCAGCAGGGGGGTCCGGTGGGACGGAGCGGTATGCCTGGGGAGGGGACCCGACCACGCGTCGGTCCCGCCGGCCGACTCGGCTGGGACGACGGGCTGTACGGCGCGGAGGACGGGAACGACGGTGAGCACTCCGCACCGTCCGACGCCGCGGGGGGCGGCGGCAACGGCCACCGCGCCGGGAGCCACGGCGGGCGCCGCGGCCGGTCCTCCCGCCGCGCGCCCGGGAAGAAGAAGCACCGTGTCCTGCGGTGGGTGGCCTTCTCGGTCGCCTTCCTCATACTCGGCACCGGCGCGGCCGGTTACCTGTATTACGAGCACCTCAACAGCAAGCTCCGCAAGGGCGAGCGCAGCGCCGGCAACAGCGGCGCGAAGAAGGCCGCGCCCAACGCGGCGGGCCAGACCCCGCTGAACCTCCTGCTGATCGGCTCCGACAGCCGCAACAGCGCGGAGAACCTGAAGCTCGGCGGCTCGAAGAAGAGCGTGGGGGCGGAACCGCTCGCCGATGTGCAGATGCTGCTGCACGTGTCGGCCGACCGGAAGAACGCCTCCGTCGTCAGCATCCCCCGGGACACCCGCGTGGACATGCCCGCCTGCGAGAACCCGGACACGCACAAGAAGTACCCGGCCACCAACGGCCTCATCAACGTCTCGCTGCGCGGCGGGGCCGGCTGCACCCTGGACACCTGGGAGAAGCTCACCGGCGTCTACATCGACCACTGGATGATGGTGGACTTCGCCGGTGTGGTGGACATGGCGGACGCCGTGGGCGGCGCCGAGGTGTGCGTGAAGCAGGACGTGTACGACCTGCCGAAGCCCCGGGTGCCCGGCGGCTCGTACCTGCGGATGAAGGCGGGCACGCACAAGATCAAGGGCAAGCAGGCGCTGCAGTGGCTGCGCACCCGCCACGCCTTCGGCAGCGACATCGGCCGTTCCCAGGCCCAGCACATGTACCTCAACTCCGTGATGCGCGAGCTGAAGAGCCAGAACGCCTTCACCGACACCGGCAGGCTGATGAACCTCGCCGAGACCGCGGTCGAGTCGCTCCAGGTCTCGGAGGAGATCGGCACGGTCAAGAAGCTGTTCGACCTCGGCATGCAGCTGAAGAACGTGCCGCTGGACAAGATGAACATGCTGACCATGCCGCGCATCACCGACCCGGAGGACGACAACCACGTCCTGCCGAAGCCGGGGGCGGCGGACAAGCTGTGGGCGCTGCTCCGCGAGGACCAGTCGCTCGACCCGAAGGACCGGGCGAAGGAGAAGAAGAAGGTCGCCCAGGGTCCGAAGGCGGGCGCTCCGGCGTCGCTCGGGATCACCGTGGTCAACGGGACCGGGGCCGACGGGCAGCAGCCTGCCCCGGGCCGCGCCGCCGCCGTCCGCGACCTCCTGACCTCCAAGGGCTTCACCGAGGCCGACACCACCAGCGAGCCCGGTTCGGCGCTGACCACCGAGGTGTCGTACCCGCGCAGCGCCGGGGCGCAGGGCAAGGCGGACGCGCTCTCGGTGGCGAAGGCGCTGGGGCTGCCGACGACCGCCGTCAAGGACACCCCGGACGGGGCCGGGCTGACGGTCACGGTCGGCTCCGACTGGCGTACGGGCACCGAGGCGCCGAAGACGGCCGGTGACGACGACAGCGACCCGCTGGAGGGCACCGAGGCGGTCAACAGCGCCAAGACGGACGACTGCATGGACGTCTACTGGCCCTACCGCACGCCGTAGCGGACCACGCGGTACGCGAGAGGGGGCGCCCGGTCCGGCCGGGCGCCCCCTCTCGTCGTCCGCGCGGGTCAGGCGACCGTCGTGCCCGCCTCGCCCAGCGAGGGCCGGCGGCTCGCGATGACCCGCTTCGCCAGGGAGCGGGGGCTGGTCAGGAAGCCGAAGCCCCAGGACATGTGCATGGTGGCCAGGGCGACGGGGATCTGCGCCCGCGCCTTCAGGGACAGGCCCTTGCCCGCCGGGAGGGATCCGGCGACGATCGCTGCGGCGTACCCGCCCGGGACGACCAGCGCCCAGGGGGTGACGGCCGCGCCCACCACGAGACCGGCCGCGATGGCGACGACGGCGGCCGGCGGGGCCAGATAGCGCAGGTTGATCGAGCCGGAGTGGTAGCGGGCGACGACATGGCGCCAGCGGCCGTAGTCCTTGTACTGCTTGGCGAGGGCCCGCACGGAGGGGCGCGGGCGGTACTGCACGCGCAGTTCGGGCGAGAACCAGATCAGGCCGCCCGCCTCGCGGATGCGGAAGTTCAGCTCCCAGTCCTGGGCGCGGATGAACTCCACGTTGTAGCCGCCGGCCTTCTCCAGGGCCTCGCGGCGGAAGACGCCCAGGTATACGGTCTCGGCGGGGCCGGCCGCGCCGCCGGTGTGGAAGGCCGCGTTGCCGACGCCGATCTTCGACGTCATGGCGGCGGCGACCGCGTCCTCCCAGGCGTTCTCGCCCTCGGCGTGCATGATGCCGCCGACGTTCTGCGCGCCGGTCTCCTCCAGGAGGCGGACGGCGGTCGCGATGTAGTCCGGCGAGAGCATGCCGTGCCCGTCGACGCGGACCACGATCGGGTGGCGGGACGCCTGGATCGCGGCGTTGAGCGCGGCGGGGGTGCGGCCGGTGGGGTTGGGCACGGTGTGGACCCGGGGGTCCTCCGCGACCAGCTCGGCGGCGATCGCGTCGGTGCGGTCCGTGGACGGGCCGAGCGCGATCACCACCTCCATCTCGCCGGCGTACTCCTGCTCCAGGATGTGCCGGACGGAGTTCCTGAGATGACGTTCCTCATTGAGCACCGGCATGATCACGGAGACGGCGGGGTGCTGCGCGGCAGACATGTGGTCCTCGGATGGTCCTCGGGGGCGCCGGGGGTCTCGCACCCCACCAAGCGGCATGATTCGGCCGCCCACGTTACCGCGAATGGGGGACACCGGCGCGCGCCACCGGCCGGGCTGCCGGGATGGAGATCGTATGGGCCTACCGTACGAATTGTCCCTCTTTC
Source organism: Streptomyces sp. NPDC001515 (assembly GCF_053597115.1). NCBI lineage: Bacteria > Bacillati > Actinomycetota > Actinomycetes > Kitasatosporales > Streptomycetaceae > Streptomyces > Streptomyces sp. NPDC001515. The sequence continues at coordinate 24,516 of NZ_JBSFHN010000048.1, read as the reverse complement.
AGCGGAGGTCCCTCCCATGCCCGCACCCCGGCGCTCCCCCCGTCCGCCCCTGCCGCACCAGGTCCCGCCGCGCCCCCGCCGCCCGCCGAAGCGGAACGAGCGGCCGCGCTGGGGCATGCGGGTGGCGACCGGGCTCTCCGTGCTGGTGCTCGGCGCGGGCGGCATCGGCCATGCCGTGGTGAACGATCTGGAGAACGGGATCGACCGGATCGACCCCTTCAAGGACATGAAGAACCGGCCCGCCGGCGGCCACGGCATGAATCTGCTGCTGGTCGGCACCGACGGCCGCGACCGGATCACCGCCGAGGAGAAGCGGAGGTACCGGCTGGGCGGTGCGCCCTGCCACTGCACGGACACGCTGATGCTGGTGCACCTGTCCGAGGACCGGAAACGCGCGAGCGTCGTCAGCCTGCCGCGCGACAGCTACGCGGAACTGCCCGCGCACCGGGACGGGACCAGCGGCAAGGAGCACCCCGCCCACCCGGTGAAGCTGAACGCCGCCTACGCCGAGGGCGGGCCGAGTCTGACCGTGCGGACCGTCGAGAAGATGACGGGCGTCAAGGTCGACCACTACCTGGAGGTCGACTTCACCAGCTTCATGACGACCGTCGACACCCTCGGCGGGGTGGAGATCTGCACCACCCGTCCGATGAAGGACGCCTACACCGGTCTCGATCTGAAGCCCGGGACCCATGAGCTCAACGGCGGCCAGGCCCTCCAGTTCGTACGCTCCCGCCATATCGACGGCGACGCCGACCTGGGGCGGATGCAGCGCCAGCAGAAGTTCATGGCCTCGCTGATCAAGCAGGCGACGAGCAGCGGGGTGCTGCTGAACCCGGTGCGGTTCCGCGAGGTGGCCTCGACGATGCTGAAGTCGGTCCGGGCCGACACGGGCTTCGGTACGGAGCAGATGCTGGAGCTCGGTCAGGCGATGCGGGGCTTCTCCGCCGCCTCGTCCGAGTTCACCTCGGTTCCGCTGGGGAACGTCGCCTACCCGGTCAAGGGCATCGGTTCGACGGTGAAATGGGACCCGGAGAAGTCCCTGGCGCTGTTCTCGGCCCTGCGGGAGGACAAGCCGCTGGCGGTGGCCCGGCCGCACCGGGAGCCCGCGAAGAAGGTCGACGTGGACCCCCGGCGGATCCGGGTGCAGGTCTACAACGGGACGGCGAAGGACGGGCTCGGCGCCACCGTCGACACCGCGCTGCACGCCACCGGTTTCGACACCACCCGCGCCCCGCTCACCGCGCCGGAGCGCGACCTCAAGCACACCCTGGTGACGTACGACCCGCGCTGGGACCGGTCCGCGAAGACCCTGGCGGCGGCGCTGCCTGGGGCGGAGCTGAAGGCGGTCACGGGGCAGGGCGGCACGCTGAGGGTGACGGCGGGCGAGGACTACCGGGCGGTGGAGCGGGTGCGCGCCGAGGAGCCGGACCCGGGCCGGTTCGGCGCGGTGAAGGGCGACGAGGTGGTCTGCCCGTAGCCCCGGGGCCCTCCCGGGCGGGGCGGGGGGCCGGGAGGGCCCCGGGGTCGGCTACTCGTCCTCGATGCCGTCGGCGGCGCGCTGCTCGCGCAGTTCCTTGATGGCGCGGCGCCGGGCCAGCCGGTGGGTGCGGCGGATCTGGGCCTCCTGGTAGCGCCGCTTGTCGCGCTCGGTCTCCGGGACGACGGGCGGGACGCGGCGCGGCCTGCCGTCCGCGTCGACCGCCGCGAACACCAGATAGGCGGTGCCGACCTGCGTGGCGGGGGTGGACTCGTTCCAGCGCTCGGCCATGACGCGGACGCCGACCTCCATGGAGGAGCGGCCGGTCCAGTTGACCTGGGCGCGGACGTGCACGAGATCGCCGACGCGGACCGGCTCCAGGAAGACCATCTCGTCCATCGAGGCCGTCACCGCGGGCCCGCCCGAGTGCCGTCCGGCCACCGCGCCCGCCGCGTCGTCGACCAGTTTCATGATCACGCCGCCGTGCACCGTACCCAGCAGATTGGTGTCGTTGCCGGTCATGATGTGGCTGAGCGTGGTCCGCGAGGCTGCGGTGGGCTTGCCCGGAATGTCATCCTCCGGGCGCGGGGCCTGATCTGTCATGCCCTCCACCTTATGCGCGGCCCCGGAGCCCGTCGCAATGCATCAGCTTCGCAACAGGCGCGGCCCGATTTCCCTCATCCCCTGTAGGAGCGGCGCCCCCGGCCTGCACACTGGTCCGTATGAACGAGTGGCCCGAGGGCTGGAGCGACGACAACCGCAGCGGCGACCGCTACGGGCAGGGAAGCATGAGCGACCGGCCCGAGGGCGCCCGCTCGATGCCGCATGTCCAGCGCCGTCCCGCCCCGCCCCGGCAGCGGCCCGCGCCCCCGAGGCAGCGGCCGGTGCCGCAGCAGCCCGCGGGCTACGACGAGGGCCCGCAGTACGACAGCGGGTACAACACCGGCCAGGTCTACGGCGGCGGCCGGGGCGGAGGCCAGGGCGACGGGCCGGGGGGCGGCGGATATCCGCAGGGCCGCCCGGCGGCCGCGCCCGACTGGCGGCGCCGGATCAAGATCGGCGCGCTGACCCTGGTGGTCGTGGTGCTGGCGGTCTCCATCGGCACGTACTTCTGGGCCGACTCCAAGCTGAAGCGCGAGGTCGACCTCTCCAAGGTCATCGAGCGGCCCGAGGGCGGCGACGGGACGAACTACCTGATCGTCGGCTCCGACAGCCGCGAGGGCATGACGGCCGACGACAAGAAGCGGCTGCACACGGGCTCGGCCGAGGGCAAGCGGACCGACTCGATGATGATCCTGCACGACGGCTCGAACGGCCCGACGCTGGTCTCGCTGCCCCGTGACTCGAACGTCGAGATCCCCTCGTTCGTCGGCTCCGAGTCCGGCAAGCGGTACCCGGGCAAGGGCCGGACCACCAAGCTGAACGCGGCGTACGCCGAGGACGGCCCGGAGCTGCTCGTCCGCACGGTGGAGTTCAACACCGGCCTCCGTATCGACCACTACGTGGAGATCGGCTTCGGTGGCTTCGCCAAGATCGTGGACTCGATCGGCGGGGTGGAGCTGGACATCCCGAAGGCCTTCAAGGACAAGTGGTCCGGCGCCGACTTCCAGGCGGGCAAGCAGACCCTGGACGGCCAGCAGGCCCTCGCCTTCGTCCGGACCCGGCACGCCTTCACCTCCGACCTGGACCGCACGAAGAACCAGCAGAAGTTCCTCTCGGCCCTGGCCGCCCAGACGGCGACCCCGTCCACGATCCTCAACCCGTTCAAGCTGTACCCGACGATGGGCGCCGGCCTGGACACGCTGATCGTCGACAAGGACATGTCCCTGTGGTCCCTGGGCCAGATGTTCTTCGCCCTCAAGGACGTCACGGGCGGCGACGGCACCTCCCTGAACATGCCGATCTCCGGATCCACCGGCGGCAACCTGGTCTGGGACAAGGCCAAGGTCAAGCAGCTGGTCGAGCAGCTGAAGAACGACGAGAAGGTCACGGTCACCGACAACTGACCACGGCCGAAGGGCCCGGACGCGCCGTCCGGGCCCTTCGGCGTTCCCCTACGCCCTCCCGAATCCGCCGCTCACGCGTGCCGAACGCCGTCATGCGGTGCCTGCGGCCGGGCCCTGCGGCTCCGTCTCGTCCACTCAGTCGCGGAAGTGACGGGCCAGCCAGGGGCTGAGCAGGGTGCGCGGGACGAGTTCCCGGTACGTCTCGTCCCCGGGCAGCGGGACCACGAGCCACTGGCCGGGCGGGAAGAGCTTCCCCCTCACGAAGGCCGTGCCGCCGTACACGGAGCGCAGGAAGGCGGGCACGGAGTCGCGGGGGACGTCGTGGAACTCGACCCCGTCGACGGTGATCCGCGCGTCGTCCTCGGGGAAGACCTGGACGGTGACGGCGGGCGTGCCGCCCAGCTCGACGAACGCCTCGTGCGGCAGCGAGCCGTCGGTGTCGAGAACGGCGAAGGCGCCCGCCGAGGTGCGGCGCGAGGTCTGGTCGGCACCGATGTCGTCGGTGACGGTCATCTCCAGGCCGTACGCGCGGGCGACCTCGCGGATCGCGGTGACGGCGGCCTCGGTGCTCGGCAGATGCGGATGTCCCATGCCGTCGATCATGCCCGAGCGGGCCGAACGGACGGGGCGGGTGTCGGTGCCCGGTCGTAGGCTGCGTTCCGTGAGCGAGGAACGGGAGGTTCCGGTGATCGGGACGACGGTGGCCGAGGTGATGTCCGAGCTGGCCGCGCTGGAGGACCCCCGGGCGCGAGCGGTGAACGAGCGGCACGGCGACGACCACGGGGTGAACCTCGGAAAGCTGCGCGCGCTGGCCAAGCGGCTGAAGACCCGGCAGGACCTGGCGGAGGAGCTGTGGGACACGGGCGACACCGCCGCCCGGCTGCTGGCCCTGCTGGTCTGCCGTCCGAAGGCGTTCACCCGGGACCGGCTGGACGCCATGGTCCGCGAGGCACGGGCGCCCAAGGTCCTCGACTGGCTCGTGACCTACGTGGTGAAGAAGAGCCCGCACGCCGAGGAGCTGCGCCTCGCCTGGTCCGCCGACCCCGATCCGGTGGTCGCCGCCGCCGGCTGGGCGCTGACCACCGAGCGGGTGGCGAAGAGGCCGGACGGACTGGACCTGGGCGCGCTGCTCGACGTGATCGAGGCGGAGCTGAAGGACGCCCCGGACCGCTTGCAGTGGGCGATGAACCACTGCCTGGCCCAGATCGGCATCTCCCACCCCGCGCACCGGGCGCGGGCCCGCGCCATCGGCGAACGGCTGGAAGTCCTCAAGGACTACCCGACGCCCCGCGGCTGCACCTCCCCCTACGCCCCGGCCTGGATCGACGAGATGGTGCGCCGGAACGAGGGGGCGTAGCGAACGCGCGAAGCCCCACCGCCGGAACGGGTCCGGGGCGGGGCTTCGGGGGGCGTGGTTACGGCAGGTTCCTGGCCATCACGATGCGCTGGACCTGGTTCGTGCCCTCGTAGATCTGGGTGATCTTGGCGTCGCGCATCATCCGCTCCACGGGGTAGTCCCGGGTGTAGCCGTAGCCGCCGAGCAGCTGGACGGCGTCGGTGGTGATCTCCATGGCGACGTCGGAGGCGAAGCACTTGGCGGCGGCGCCGAAGAAGGTGAGGTCGCCGTCGACGCGCTCGGACTTGGCGGCGGCGGAGTAGGTCAGCTGGCGGGCCGCCTCCAGCTTCATCGCCATGTCGGCGAGCATGAACTGCACGCCCTGGAAGTCACCGATCGGCTTGCCGAACTGCTTGCGCTCCTGGACGTAGCCCTTGGCGTAGTCCAGGGCGCCCTGGGCGACGCCGAGCGCCTGGGCCGCGATGGTGATGCGGGTGTGGTCCAGGGTCTTCATCGCGGTGGCGAAGCCGGTGCCCTCCTCGCCGATCATGCGGTCGGCGGGGATGCGGACGTTGTCGAAGTAGACCTCGCGGGTCGGGGAGCCCTTGATGCCGAGCTTCTTCTCCGGGGCGCCGAAGGAGACGCCCTCGTCCGACTTCTCGACGACGAAGGCCGAGATTCCCTTGGAGCGCTTGGTCGGGTCGGTGACCGCCATGACCGTGTAGTACTCGGAGACGCCCGCGTTGGTGATCCAGCGCTTCACGCCGTTGAGGACCCAGAAGTCGCCGTCGCGGACCGCGCGGGTCTTCATGCCGGCCGCGTCGGAACCGGCGTCGGGCTCGGAGAGGCAGTACGAGAACATGCCCTGGCCCTTGGCCAGCGGGCCCAGGTACTTCTTCTTCAGGTCCTCGGAGCCGGAGAGGATCACCGGGAGCGAGCCGAGCTTGTTGACGGCCGGGATCAGGGAGGAGGAGGCGCAGGCGCGGGCCACCTCCTCGATCACGATGACGGTGGCGAGCGCGTCGGCGCCGGCGCCGCCGTACTCCTCCGGTACGTGGACCGCGTGCAGGTCGGCGGCGGTGAGGGCGTCCAGCGCCTCCTGCGGGAAGCGGGCCTCCTCGTCGACCGCGGCCGCGAACGGGGCGATCTTCGCCTCGGCGAGCGCACGCACCGTCTCACGGAGCATCTCGTGCTCCTCGGCCGGACGGTACAGGTCGAAATCGGTCGAACCCGCCAAGACGCTCACTCCCCAAGCTGCTAACTACCGTTAAGTAACCCAATTTTAGGGGTCCGCCCCGGCCCCGGCATACGGACGCGGGCCGTGAGCTTCACGACAGCCGGAACGGGCCGGTCCAGGGGCCAGGACTATGCTCGTGCACCGCACGTCTGCCCGCATCTCACAGGAGCACGTTCATGGCCCTCAGGATCACTGTGATCGGCACCGGCTACCTCGGCGCCACCCACGCCGCGGCCATGGCAGAGCTGGGCTTCGACGTCCTGGGCCTCGACATCGTGCCCGAGAAGATCGAGCTGCTGTCGGCGGGCCGGGTGCCGATGTACGAACCCGGGCTGGAGGAGATCCTGCGCCGGCACGTCGCGGGCATCGAGGGCTCCACCGGACGGCTGCGCTTCACCACCTCGTGGGCCGAGGTCGCCGAGTTCGGCGATGTGCACTTCGTCTGCACGAACACCCCCCAGAAGCAGGGCGAGTACGCCTGCGACATGAGCTACGTCGACAGCGCCTTCGACTCCCTGGCCCCCCTGCTCACCCGGCCCGCCCTGGTCGTCGGCAAGTCCACCGTGCCGGTCGGCTCGGCGGCCCGGCTCGCGGCGCGCCTGGCGGAGCTGGCCCCGGCGGGCGAGGGGGCCGAGCTGGCCTGGAACCCGGAGTTCCTGCGCGAGGGCTTCGCCGTCCAGGACACCCTGCACCCGGACCGGATCGTCGCCGGCGTGGAGAGCGAACGCGCCGAGAAGCTGCTGCGCGAGGTGTACGCGGGGCCGATCGCGGAGGGGTCCCCCTTCGTGGTGACCGACTTCCCCACCGCCGAACTGGTGAAGACGTCCGCCAACTCCTTCCTCGCCACCAAGATCTCCTTCATCAACGCCATGGCGGAGGTCTGCGAGGCCGCCGACGGCGACGTGGTGAAGCTGGCCGAGGCCATCGGCCACGACGAGCGGATCGGGAGCAAGTTCCTCCGGGCCGGCATCGGTTTCGGCGGCGGCTGCCTCCCCAAGGACATCCGCGCCTTCATGGCCCGCGCCGGTGAACTGGGCGCCGATCAGGCCCTCACCTTCCTGCGCGAGGTCGACTCCATCAACATGCGCCGCCGGGGCCACATGGTGGAGCTGGCCCGCGAGGCCGTCGGCGGGAGCTTCCTCGGCCGCCGCGTCGCGGTGCTCGGCGCCACCTTCAAGCCGGACTCCGACGACGTGCGCGACTCCCCCGCACTGAACGTCGCCGGCCAGATCCACCTCCAGGGCGGCCAGGTCACCGTCTACGACCCCAAGGGCATGGACAACGCCCGCCGCCTCTTCCCCACCCTCGGCTACGCCGACTCCGCCCTGGACGCGGTGCGCGGCGCGGACGTCGTCCTGCACCTGACGGAGTGGAGCGAGTTCCGCGCGCTCGACCCGGAGGCCCTGGGCACCGTGGCCGGGCGCCGCGTCCTCCTGGACGGCCGCAACGCCCTGGACCCGGAGGTCTGGCGCGCGGCCGGCTGGACGTTCCGCGCGATGGGCCGCCCGAAGGCCTGAGCCCCGGCCCCGCTCAGCCGCGCCTCGCGCGGTAGGCGCGCATCTTGGCGCGCGCCCCGCACACCGACATCGAGCACCAGCGGCGGCGCCCCGCCGGGCTGCGGTCGTAGTACGCCCACCGGCAGTCCGCCGCCTCGCACGCCTTGAGCCGGGCCCAGGTGCCGTCCGCGGCGGCGGCGGCCACGGCTGCCGCGACCCGGGCCGTGAGCCCCGGCGGCTCCTCCGCCGGCCGCAGCGCGGCCCCGCCCGCACCGTCCACGGCGACCCTCAGCGGCGCTTCGGCCAGCAGCCCGTCCAGCGCGCGGAGCGCAGCGTCGTCGGGGCGGTGGCCCGCATGGGCCAGACAGGCCGCGCGCAGGGCCTCGCGCAGCGCCCGCGCCGCCGGCACGTCCGGCTCCGCGAGGGCGAAGGCGGCGCGCCCGTCCGCCGTGTCCAGGGTGTCCGCGCCCGTCTCGACGTCCAGGGTGTTGACCAGCGCTTCGACCAGCGCGAGTCCACCGGGCGCGGAATCCCTCTCATTCATGGTTGCGACGTTACCTCCCATGCGGCAGCATGCAGTAACGGTTACCGGTTGAGCGACTCAAGCGGTAACCGCCTGTCCGTCGTTCCGCCCGAGGAGGAAGCACCATGGCTCTGGCAACAGTGGGTTCCGTCGTCCTGGACTGCCCCGACCCCGTCGCCCTGGCGACCTTCTACGCCGCGCTGATCGGCGGCGAGATCGAGCGGCAGGAGGGCTGGGTGGATCTCACGGGCGGCGCCGGGGCGCCGCTCGCCTTCCAGGCCGCGCCCGGGTTCGTCCCGCCGGCGTGGCCCCGCCCGGACGCCTCGCAGCAGTTCCACCTGGACCTGACCGTGGAGGATCTGGACGCGGCCGAGCGCGAGGTGCTGGCGCTGGGCGCGACCGTGCTGGAGGCGGACGACCGGAAGCGCAGCTTCCGGGTCTACGCCGATCCGGCGGGGCACCCCTTCTGTCTCTGCGCCGGCTGAGAAGGGCTGGGGGCGGCGCCCCGGTGGCTCAGGCCGCCGGGGCGTCCAGCTGCTCGATCGTGGCGTGCGACGGGCCGCGCAGCGCCTGCTGCTCGCGGGCCACGTCCTCGGCGGCGCGCAGCACCCGTACGGCGTTGCGCCAGGTCAGCTTGGACAGGTCGGCGGCGGACCAGCCGCGGCCGAGGAGTTCGGCGATCAGGTTCGGGTAGCCGGCGACGCTCTCCAGGCCCCGCGGGAGGAACGCGGTGCCGTCGTAGTCGCCGCCGATGCCGATGTGGTCGATGCCCGCGACCTCGCGCATGTGGTCCAGATGGTCCGCGATGGTGGCCGCGGTGGCGACCGGGCGGGGGTGCGCCGCCTCGAACGCGGCGTGCAGCTTCATCGCCCGCTCGGTGGTGTCCAGGTGGTGCAGGCCGTGGGCGCGCAGGTTCTCGTCGGCGGCCTTCGTCCAGGCGACGGCCTCCGGCAGGACGAACTTCGGCACGAAGGTGGCCATCGCGATGCCGCCGTTGGCGGGCAGCAGGGCGAGGACGTCGTCGGGGATGTTGCGCGGGTGGTCGCAGACGGCCCGCGAGGACGAGTGCGAGAACATCACCGGCGCCGTGGTGGTGGCGAGCGCGTCGCGCATCGTGGTCGCCGCGACGTGCGAGAGGTCGACCAGCATGCCGGTGCGGTTCATCTCGCGGACGACCTCGTGGCCGAACGCGGAGAGCCCGCCGACGCCCGGCTCGTCCGTCGCGGAGTCCGCCCAGGCGATGTTGTCGTTGTGGGTGAGCGTCATGTAGCGGACGCCCAGGGTGTGCAGGGCCCGCAGGGTGCCCAGCGAGTTGTGGATGGAGTGCCCGCCCTCGGCCCCCATCAGGGAGGCGATCCGGCCCTCGGCGCGGGCGGCCTCCATGTCGTCGGCGGTCAGGGCGCGCCGAAGGTCGTCGGGGTAGCGGCCGAGCAGTTCGGCGACCACGTCGATCTGCTCCAGCGTGGCGGCCACGGCATCGTCGCCGGCCAGGTCGGAGCGTACGTAGACGGACCAGAACTGGGCGCCGACGCCCCCGGCGCGCAGCCGGGGCAGGTCGGTGTGCAGATGGGCCGACTGGTCGGTGGCGATGTCGCGGGCGTCCAGGTCGTAGCCGACCTGTTCGCGCAGTGCCCACGGGAGGTCGTTGTGACCGTCCACTACGGGGTACTCCGCGAGGAGTGCGCGCGCCTCTGCCAGCCGGTCCATCGCCGTCCTACTTTCCGAAGCCGAAGGAGTCGGCGCCCCGGACCTTGCTCCGCAGGCGCTTGCCCTTCTCGGTGGCCTGGCCGTTCAGGTCCGAGAGGAACTCCGTCATCCTCGCCCGCAGCTCCTCGTCGTGCGCGGCGAGCATCCGGACCGCCAGCAGTCCGGCGTTGCGCGCGCCCGCGATGGAGACGGTGGCGACCGGGATGCCGGCGGGCATCTGGACGATGGACATCAGGCTGTCCATGCCGTCCAGGTACTTCAGCGGGACGGGGACGCCGATGACGGGCAGCGGGGTGACGGAGGCGAGCATGCCGGGCAGGTGCGCGGCGCCGCCGGCGCCCGCGATGATCGCCCGGAGGCCGCGGCCGGCCGCCTCCTCGCCGTAGGCGATCATCTCGCGCGGCATGCGGTGGGCGGAGACGACGTCGACCTCGTACGGGATCTCGAACTCGTCCAGGGCCTTGGCCGCGGCTTCCATGACGGGCCAGTCGGAGTCCGAGCCCATGACGATGCCGACGACCGGGGCGGTGGAGGCGGGGGAGGTCATTCGGTGATCGTTCCTCGCAGGTAGTCGGCCGCGTGCCGGGCGCGCTCGCGCACGTCCGCCAGATCGTCGCCGTAGGTGTTGACGTGGCCGACCTTGCGGCCGGGCTTCACGTCCTTGCCGTACATGTGGATCTTGAGCTGCGGGTCCCGGGCCATGCAGTGCAGATAGCCCTGGTACATGTCCGGGTAGTCGCCGCCCAGGACGTTGCACATGACCGTCCAGGGGGCGCGCGGGCGCGGGTCGCCGAGCGGGAGGTCGAGGACCGCCCGGACGTGGTTGGCGAACTGCGAGGTGATCGCGCCGTCCATGGTCCAGTGGCCGGAGTTGTGCGGGCGCATGGCGAGCTCGTTGACGAGAATGCGGCCGTCACGGGTCTCGAACAGCTCCACGGCGAGGTGCCCGACCACGCCCAGCTCGGCCGCGATGCGCAGGGCGAGCTGCTGGGCCTCGCCCGCCAGTGCCTCGTCCAGCTCGGGCGCCGGGGCGATCACCGTGTCGCAGACGCCGTCGACCTGGACGGACTCGACCACCGGGTAGGCGACGGCCTGGCCGTGCGGGGAGCGGACGATGTTGGCCGCCAGCTCCCGTACGAAGTCGACCTTCTCCTCGGCGAGGACCGGGACGCCCGCCCGGAAGGGCTCGGCCGCGTCCGCCTCGGAGCGGACCACCCACACGCCCTTGCCGTCGTAGCCGCCGCGCACGGTCTTGAGGACGACGGGGAAGCCCCCGGTCTCCTCGGCGAAGGCCGCGGCGTCGGCCGGGTCCTCCACGATGCGGTGGCGGGGGCAGGGCGCGCCGATCTCGGTGAGCTTCGCGCGCATCACCCCCTTGTCCTGGGCGTGCACCAGCGCGTCCGGACCGGGGCGCACGGGGATGCCGTCCGCCTCCAGGGCCCGCAGATGCTCGGTGGGCACGTGCTCGTGATCGAAGGTGATCACATCGCAGCCGCGCGCGAAGGCGCGCAGCGTGTCCAGGTCGCGATAGTCGCCGACGACGACTTCGCCCACCACCTGGGCCGCCGAGTCCTGAGCGGTGTCACTGAGGAGCTTGAACTTGATGCCGAGGGGGATGCCCGCCTCGTGGGTCATACGGGCGAGCTGTCCGCCACCGACCATGCCGACTACCGGGAACGTCACCCGTCCAGGGTATCCGCACCGCCCGGCGGCGCCCGACGACGCCCTCGGGACGCGGAGGCGGGCGGTCCGGGGGTGGCGGCTGTCACAGCCTCGCCACACCTGTACCGGTACTCACGGGCGGCGAACGGATCCCCTGGTTAGCATGGCTGGGTTGACGGAACACGGAGCGGAACCGACAGACGGGCTGAACGAGACCATGAGCGAACGGGGCGCACTACGGGCGCGGCTGGAGCTGCTGGCCCGGGAGATCGCCAAGTTCGGCGTGGTCGGCGCGGTCGGCCTGGTCGTGAACATCGCCGTGTCCAATCTGCTGTGGCGCTACACGGACATCCCGACGGTCCGGGCGGGTCTGCTGGCGACGTTCGTCGCGATCCTCTTCAACTACGTCGGCTTCCGCTACTGGACGTACCGGGACCGCGACAAGACCGGCCGCACCCGTGAGCTGACGCTGTTCCTGCTGTTCAGCGCGGTGGGCGCGGTCATCGAGACCGGCGTGCTGTACGCGGCGACGTACTGGTTCGGCTGGGACACCCCGGTCCAGAGCAATGTCTTCAAGGTCCTCGGCATCGGCATCGCGACGCTGTTCCGCTTCTGGTCGTACCGGACCTGGGTCTTCCGGGCGCTGCCCGCCAAAGAGCCCGCCCTGAGCCCCGCCGCCGAGGAGCCCGCGTCCGCCGCCCGGCCGGTGCAGGTGCCCGCCCCCGCACCGGCCGCGGTCGTCCGCGTCGAGGCGGACACCGCCCGGCGCTGACCCTCCGCCGACCCGGAGCCGTACCGCCCGCGTCACCTCACCGGACGTTCCGGTTCCTTCCGGGGCAGGGCCACCTGGCTGAGGAAGAGCGCGAAGACCGGCGGCTGCTGCTGGAGCAGTTCCAGCCGTCCGCCGTCCGCCTCCGCGAGGTCGCGGGCCACCGCGAGGCCGATGCCCGTGGAGTTGCGGCCGCTGATGGTCCGCTCGAAGATCCGGGCGCCGAGGTCGGCCGGGACGCCCGGCCCCTCGTCCGTCACCTCGATGACCGCCTGGTTCCCGGTGACCCGGGTGCGCAGCGCGACCGTACCGCCCCCGTGCATGAGCGAGTTCTCGATCAGCGCGGCCAGCACCTGGGCGACCGCGCCGGGGGTGCCGACGGCGCTCAGCCCGTGCTTGCCGGAGCAGACGATGGCACGGCCCTCGCTGCGGTAGGCCGGGCGCCACTCCTCGATCTGCTGCTTGACGATCTCGTCCAGGTCGAAGACGACGGCGGAGCCGGTGCGCGGGTCCCGGGCGTTGGTGAGCAGCCGCTGGACGACGTCGGTGAGCCGCTCGACCTGGGCGAGGGCGATGTTCGCCTCCTCCTTCACCGTGTCCGGGTCGTCGGTGACGGAGATCTCCTCGATCCGCATGGAGAGCGCGGTGAGGGGGGTGCGGAGCTGGTGGGAGGCGTCGGCGGCGAGCCGGCGCTCGGCGGTGAGCATCCGCGCGATCCGTTCGGCGGAGGCGTCCAGGACGTCGGCGACCCGGTCCAGCTCCGGCACCCCGTAGCGCTTGTGGCGCGGGCGGGGGTCGCCCGAGCCCAGCCGTTCCGCCGTCTCGGCGAGGTCGGTCAGCGGGGAGGCCAGCTTGTTGGCCTGGCGTACGGCCAGCAGCACGGCGGAGACGATGGCCAGCAGGGCCACCGCGCCGATGATCAGCAGGGTGCGGCCCACCTCGCGGGTGACGGCGGAGCGGGACTCCTCGACCGTGACCCGTTCGCCGTGCTCACCCTCCTCGGTGGCGCTGATCACACTGCCGCTGGGGCGCTCACCGACCTCGATCGGGGCGCGGCCGGGCATCTTGACCAGGGCGTAGCGCGTGTCGTCGATCTGCTCGGCGAGCACCCCGGGGTTGATGCGCTCGGCGCCCAGCAGCCGGCTCTCGATCACGCTGATCAGCCGCAGCGCCTCGGAGTCCACGCTCTCCTGGGCGCTGGTGCTGATGGTGCGGGTCTCGACGATGACGAGGGAGACGCCGAAGACCGCGATCACCACGAGGACCACGGCGAGGGTGGAGTTGATCAGGCGTCGGCGCATGGCGGCCTCTGGTGTTCGTCAGCTCGTGGGACCGGGGCGCGTCAGCTCTTCTCGAAGCGGAAGCCGACGCCGCGGACCGTGGCGATGTAGCGGGGGTTGGCGGCGTCGTCGCCGAGCTTCTTGCGGAGCCAGGAGATGTGCATGTCGAGGGTCTTGGTCGACGACCACCAGGTGGTGTCCCAGACCTCGCGCATCAGCTGGTCGCGGGTGACGACCCGGCCGGCGTCCCGGACGAGGACCCGCAGCAGGTCGAACTCCTTGGCGGTGAGCTGCAGTTCCTCCTCGCCCATCCAGGCGCGGTGGGATTCGACGTCGATCCGGACGCCGTGGGTGGCGGGCTGCGGGGCGGGCTCGGCGGAGCCGCGGCGCAGCAGGGCCCGGACCCGGGCGAGGAGCTCGGCCAGCCGGAAGGGCTTGGTGACGTAGTCGTCCGCCCCGGCGTCGAGGCCGACGACGGTGTCCACCTCGTCGGCGCGGGCGGTCAGCACGAGGACCGGCACGGTGTGGCCCTCGGCACGGAGCCTGCGGGCGACTTCGAGGCCGTCCATCCCGGGCAGCCCCAGGTCGAGCACGACCAGATCGACGCCGCCCTGGAGTCCGGCGTCGAGCGCCGTGGGGCCGTCCTCGCGGACCTCGACCTCGTATCCCTCCCGCCGCAGGGCGCGGGCCAGCGGCTCCGAGATGGATGCGTCGTCCTCGGCGAGCAGTACACGGGTCATGGACTGATGGTAGTCCGCGGACGCGAGAAGGCGTGAGGTGATGCGCGGGGCCTTCGGGTCAGCGCCCGACTGGCGCCCGGACCTTCGAACAGGAGAGTGTGGACACCCTCTGACCTGTGATCCATCTAACAAGTCCTGGTATATCGACTTCTGTCGTGCCGTATGGTGTTTGAACGCCTGTTGCACGACTCAAGGACCCTTGGGCAGCTGTTCACGCCCGGGGTCCTTCCGCGTGCGGGGCCGGTACCCGCCGGCCCGGAACAACCAGTGAATGACCTGTGGGCCGGGCCCGGCACGCCGACGAGGGCGTGACCGGGCGTGGATCCCTGCGTGGTGGGCGTACCCGCGCAGGTGCCGGCCTCCCCCCACCGGGCGCGTCCCGCTCACGAGCGCCGCGTCCCGAGCACACAAGGATCGATCATGGCGTCCAGCCTGACGAAGGACCCGGCGAGCACCGCGGGCGGCGAGAAGACCTTCTTCGGCCACCCCCGCGGTCTGGCCACGCTCTTCATGACCGAGATGTGGGAGCGGTACAGCTTCTACGGGATGAAGGCGCTGCTCCCGCTCTATCTGATCGCGCCCGGCGGCCTGCACATGAACGCCACCACCGCGACGGCGATCTACTCCGCGTACATGTCGATGGTCTATCTGCTGACCATGCCGGGCGGCTGGGTGGCCGACCGGTTCTGGGGACCGCGCAGGACGGTCGCCATCGGCGGCGGCGTCGTCATCCTGGGCCACATCACCCTCGCGGTGCCGAACTCGGCGAGCTTCTTCGCCGGCCTGGCCCTGGTCGCGCTCGGCTCCGGGCTGCTGAAGGCCAACATCTCCACGATGGTCGGCCACCTCTACAAGGGGCCGGAGGACCCGCGCCGCGACGGAGGGTTCACGCTCTTCTACATCGGCATCAACATCGGCGCCTTCCTCGCCCCGCTCTCCATCGGCACGGTCGGCGAGAACGTCAACTGGCACTTCGGCTTCGCGCTGGCCGCGATCGGCATGGCGCTGGGCCTCGCCCAGTTCATGCTGGGCACCCGCCACCTGAGCCCGCAGAGCAGCGTCGTCACCACCCCGGCGACGGAGGAGCAGAAGCGCTCGGCCCTGCGCAAGGGCATGATCTGGATGATCGTCGCGGTCGTTCTGTACGGCCTGCTCGGCATCACCGGGAACTTCGCCGACTGGGCCACCGTGCCGCTCAGCATCGCCGGACTGGTCATCCCGATCACCGTCCTGGCCCGGATGAAGCGGGACAAGGAGCTGACGGCCACCGAGCAGTCCAAGCTCTCCGGCTACATCTGGTTCTTCGTCGTCGCCGCCGTCTTCTGGATGATCTACGACCAGAACGGTTCGACCCTGTCGATCTTCGGTGAGAACTCGACGACGAACACCCTGCTCGGGTTCGACTTCCCGACCTCCTGGTACCAGTCGCTGAACCCGATCTTCGTGATGGCGATGGCCCCCGTGCTGGCCTCGGGGTGGCTGTGGCTGAACAAGCGCGGCAAGGAGCCGAGCACCGCGGTCAAGTTCGCCTCCAGCCTGGTGCTGATCGGCGCCTCCTTCGCGGTGTTCCTGATCCCGCTGATCGACACGGCCGCCAACGGCGGCAAGGTCAGCCCGATGTGGCTGGTGGCGATCTACTTCGTCCAGACCGTCGCGGAGCTGTGCCTCTCCCCCGTCGGCCTGTCGGTGACCACGAAGATGGCCCCCGCGAAGTACGGCTCCCAGATGATGGGCGTCTGGTTCCTCGCGGTCACCGCCGGTGACTCGCTGACCGGTCTGCTCACCGCTCCGCCGGTCGGTGTCGACCTGGACACCACGGGGGCGGTCGCCGTCGAGGTGGTCCTCGCCGTGGTCGCCGGTGTCGGCATCTGGATGTCGCGCCGGAGCATCGCCCGGCGGATGGGCGATGTGAGCTGAGCCGCCCGCTCCGTAAGCGAACGAAGGGGCCGTCGCACCGTTTCGCGGTGCGACGGCCCCTTCGCCGTACGGGTTCTGCCGTCCGGGTCACCGGCGGAGGGGTTCTACGCGGTCCGGGTCACCGGCCCGCGCGCAGCCGGCGCCACGGGGTGAAGGTGAACACCGCGCCGCCGAGCAGGATCGCCGTGCCGGCGACCAGGCCGAGGGCGCGCAGCGCCCCGTTGTCCTCGGCGCCGGTGGCGGCCAGCCCGCCGCCGGAGGCCGTGCCGCCACCCGCCGCGCCGCCGGAGGCCGCGTCGCCGCCGCCCGCCGCGCCGCCTTCCTGGGCGGTGGTGTCGAGTTCGAGCGAGGCCTGGACCGCGCCCTTGACCTTGCAGGCGATCGGAATCTTCGCGCTGCCCAGGGTGACGTCGATCTGGAGGGTGCCGGGCGTGAGCGTCGACTTCCCGGAGGCGCCCGGCTTGTACGTACCGGTCATATCGGGCAGGTTGACCGGCTTGCCCTTGGTCAGCGGCTCCGGATTGCCCGGACCCGCGACATTGACCGCGCCCTTGTCGGCGCCGCCGAGGACGACCTTCATCGACGGCTTGAGCGCGCCCGCCGGCAGGTCCGCCGGGCTGTCCATGACGCCCTTGGCGGTCTTGACCGTGAGGGCGAAGGCGCCGCCGTTCCTCTTGGCGTTGATCGTGACCTTGGAGGCGATGTCGGCCGGTCCGGGCGACTCGCAGGCGAAGTGGACGGAGACCTCCTTGCCCGGGAAGTCGGTGGCGCCGCCGGATCCGCCGGTCGTCCCGCCGGAGGTGGTGCCGCCCGCCGTCGTGCCGCCGCTCGTGGTGCCGCCGGAGGTCGTGCCCCCGGAGGTGGTGCCGCCCGCCGTGGTGCCGCCGGCCGTGGTGCCGCCCGTGGTCGTCCCGCCGGCCGTGGTGCCGCCGGCGGTCGTGGAGCCCGAGGTGGTGCCTCCGGTGGTGCCCCCGCCGCCCTCGGTGACCTTGATCGTCGCGCCGGGCCGCACGGTCTCCTTGGGCGTGCACTTGGTGTCCGTGGAGACGGGCCAGGAGACGTTGAGCGTGTAGGCGTCCGGGGTCAGCGTCAGCTCACCGGCCTTCTCCAGCTTCAGCGACCCCTTCATGTCCGACATGACCATCGGGCTCTTCTTGGGGATGGCCGGATTCTGGCGGGGCCCCTCCACCTTCAGGTCCCCGGTGGCGGCGCCGCCCAGCTTGATCGTCCCGGACGGCTTGACCGTGTCCTTTTTGAGGTCGATGACGTCGGGATTGTTGGAGGCGGGCTGGAGCGTCTTCCACACGACCTCGACGGTGTCGCCGACCTTGGCCTCGGCGGGCGCGGTCAGCTGCACCTTCGTGGTGCCCTCGATGGGCGGCAGCTGGGAGACGGCCGGCGGGACGCACTCCGTCTTGAACGAGATGTCGGCGGCCTGGGCCGGGCTCGCGGCCAACAGCATGCCCGCCCCGCCGATCATCATCGCGACTCCCGCCGCGACCGTCCTGCGTTGCGTACTCACGAATGTCCCTTCGTCGTCGGTCTGTGCTCTGACGGTGCGGATTCGGGGGTGAACCACGGCAGGGCCGCGGTGGTGGCGCTGCCCGGCGCGGCGGCCGGGGCGGGTTCGGAGGCCGGGGCGCGGCGCGGTCTCGACAGCCGGCCGCGCACTCCGGCGCCGGCGGAGGCGCGCCGACCGCGCCCGGCGGCTCCCTGTCCGGAGCGCGGCCGGACCCGGTCGACGACCGCCATGCCGATCCGGAAGACGGCGGCGGGCACCACCAGGCAGAGCAGGATCCAGAAGAGCGTCACGCCCCACGGGCGGCCGACCCCCCAGGGCTGCTCGGCCAGCACCTTCGTGCCGTACTTCAGGGAGATCTGGTAGTCGCCGTGGGCGCCCGCCGACAGCTCCACGGGCAGTTCGACCAGCGCCTTGCGGCCGGGCTCGACGGTGCCGCGCCACTGCCGGTCCTCCCATTGGGGGGCGTAGACGCCGTGCGAGACGCCGAGCCGGAAGACCGGGTCCTTGACCGGGGCGGAGCCCAGATTGCCGACGGTGAACACGAGCCGGCGCGAGGGCGGGGCGCCGAACCAGGTGAGCAGTCCGCTGTCGCCCTCCAGCCGAGTGGCGGCGAGGACGGCGAGCCTGCCCTCCCCCGACTCCTTCGGCAGCGGGGCGACGGGATGGCCCGCGACGACGAACGGCGCGTCGGCCAGGGCCTGTTCCCCGGTGACCGTGGCGACGTGGACGACGCACGGGCAGGGCGCGGGCGGCTCGGCCACCGGCAGTTTCTTGGTGAACGCGCCCTTCTTGTCGGTGGTGACGGCCCGGCCGTCGCCGTTGGCGCAGGAGTTCGTCCCGCCGATCACCCCGCGCGCCGGGGTGGACTGCCCGCAGATGAGCATCATCAGCAGGGTGTCGGGCCGCCAGCCGGTGCCCTTGACCGTGACCTCGCCGCCTTTGCCCGCCTGCTTCTGGGAGAGCGTCAGCGCCGGTTTCGGGTCGGCGGCGGCGGCGTCCGGTGCGGCGGCCAGCAGGGCCGGCAGGAGTACGGCCAGCAGGGCGGCGGCCAGTGCGGCCGCCCGGGGCCGTGCGGCCCGGGGCGCCGCCGGCCCGCTCCGCCCCCGCGCGCTTTCGGTCCGTCGAGTCACGATTCCGCTCCCGCCTTCACCAGGTGCCTCTCGTCGGAATGCTGTCGGGAATCCGGGCCGGGGACCCGCCCCGGACCGTCGGGGTCCGGGTCCCGCCGCCCCCGGACGCGGCGCCGCAGGGCGTATCCGCCCCCGGCGACGGCGGCCAGGAGCGCCGCCGCGCCCGCGGCCACGGCCGGCCACGGGGCGAAGAGCGCGGAGGCCGCCGCCTCGGCGTGCGCGCCGCCCGCCGCCGTGACCCGCAGCCGCACGGTGACCGCGTCCAGGGCCGGGGCGTCCCGCCACGGTTCGGTGAGCCGGACCCGCTGGCCGGGCAGCAGTTCCACCGGCAGGGTGCGCGGGCCGCGCCGCAGCAGCGCCCCGAACGCCCCGTCCGCCTCGACGGCCAGCCGGGGCACCAGAACGGCGTTGCCCCGGTTGACCAGCGTGTAGTGGACGGCCCCCCGGGAGACCGCCACCTTCTCCACGGTGAGCGCGGCCAGCGTCGGGCCGCCGACCCGCAGCCGTACCCGTACGCCCACCGCACGGCCCCCGCTCTCGGCGACGACGGCGCCCGGATGGTCACCGGGCAGCGCGTCGCGCGGCACGGTGAAGGAGACCGGCACGTCGGCCCGGGTGCGGGCGGGCACGGTCACCTCCGTGCGCGCCGTCCGCAGCCAGGCGCCGGTGCCGGTGGAGCCGTGCGCGCCGCGCACCGCGAAGCCGCCGTCGTCCGTGTTGTACGCGTCGGCCCCGCGCAGCCGTACGGTCACCGGCTCCGCCCCCGGGTTGAGGATCGACAGCCGGTCCTGGAGCACGCTGCCCGGTAGGCCCTCCAGATAGAAGGAGGGCCGGGCGTCGTCCGGGGCCGTACCGTCCGAGGCGGGCCGCGCCGTCCAGGCCGCGGCGGCCGGGCGCGGCGCGGCCCCCGCCGGCGCCGCCGGGGCGAGGACGCACCCCAGGGCGACGAGCAGCGGCAGGGCCAGGCGGAGGACGTGACCGGTCGGCGGCGGCATGGGCGGCTCCCTCGGGCGTGACGGCGGGGGCGGTTCGCGCGGGATCAGCCGGTGGCGCGCTGTCCGCGCCGGGTCAGCCAGAGGACACCGGCCGCGCCGGTCAGCAGCACCGTGCCGCCGAGGGTGCCGAGCGCCACCGCCGAGTCCATCGGGCCGGTCTTGGGCAGTGCGTCACCACCCGTGTCGGCGGCGGCGCCGCCGCCCGCCGCGGTGACGTCCAGGCTGAGCGAGGGGCCCGGGTTGTTGGAGGGGGTGCAGGTCGTCGTCGTACCGAGCGCCTTGATGGTGAGCACTCCGGCGGTGAAGTCGACCTTTCCGCTCTTCTTCGGGGTGTACGTCCCCGAGAGGTCGTTGATCTTGATGGGGCTGTTGGCGGGGATCGCGGCGGAGTTGGCGGGGCCCGAGACCCGGACCTCCCCCGGGTCGGCGCCGCCGACCTTGATCACCGCGCTGGGGTTCATCGCGCCCTTGCCCAGTTCGACCGGGCTGGAGGAGACGCCCTTCTGGAAGGACATGGTCAGCTTGTAGCCGCCCCCGCTCTTGACGCTCTTGATGTCGATCGGCGACACGGCCGCCTTGTCGCCGATCGGTGTCTTGCACTGGTAGTTGACGTCGACGACCGTCGCGTGGGCGGCGGGCGCGGCCAGCAGCACGGACGCGGCCGCCAGTCCGGACGCCAGCGCGAGAGCTGTTCGCTTCTGGTACGACACCTCGAATTCCCCTCAGGCCGGGAGTCGCCCGCGCCGCTCCTGGCGGCACCATTAACTGACGACACATCAGATTGGGCGCTCAAGGTACGCCCGGGGCCTTGTGGAGGGAAGACAAAGAGCGCGCCGATCCGGCGCGCTCTTCGCGGGGGTGTCGTGAAGGCCGAGGCGGCCGGTGCGCCGCCTAGAGCGTGTCTCCTTGACCGGTGATTCTCGTGGTGGGGCTGGTTAGTCTGCTGCGATGACGGACAGCGAGCTGATCGTTGACCTGCGGGGTCGGCTGATCGAGACACTCAACGACTTCTGGGACGCGGTGAGCGAGCCGTGCGGACTGCCAGAGTGGTTCGGCCGGAACCTGGACGCGTGGTCGGACACGATTGAGACCCGGGGCATCTCCGAGGTGATCGACAGCCACGACGTCCTGATCGTGCATGTCGACCAGCGGGGCCTCTTCGACGGGCACCGGCAGGAGGCCGACGTCCTGGCCGGCATCTTTGACGGAGAACAAAACCAGCTCATTCTCCATGGGCGGACCTGACGAATCCTTCGGACGTCTGGCTCGGCGTCGGCTCCACATGAGGATGGCGGCAAGGTGAAGTGCGGCCTGGTAGGCGATGGCGAGCTTGTCCGTTCGCATGGCCAGGCCGCGCCATTGCTTGAGCCGGTTGATGCACCGCTCGACCGCGTTGCGCTGCTTGTATGCCTCGGCGTCGAAGGTCGGCGGTCGGCCTCCGGCACTGCCTCGCCGCAGACGGTGGCCGACCTGGTCGGACGGCTGGGGGATGACAGCGCGGATTCCGCGTCGGCGGAGGTGACTTCGGATCGCGCGGGATGAGTACGCACGGTCCGCCAGGACCGCATCGGGCCGGGTCCTCGGTCTCCCCGGTCCGCTTCGCGGAACGCGGATGGCGACCATGACGGTCTCGAAGGCTGGAGCATCACCCGCCTGCCCTGCGGTGACGCGGAGGGCCAGGGGCCGTGCACGGGCGTCGCTGGCAAGGTGGACCTTCGTGCTCAGGCCGCCGCGCGAGCGTCCGAGTGCGTGGTCGTCGGGTTCGGCCCGGCCTGGAGCCCCTTTTTTCTGGCGCCAGCGGAATGCTGGTGAGCCCGGCAGACGGTGGAGTCCACCGACACGGTCCAGCCGATGTCGTCAGCATCGTCGGCCGCTGCAAGGACCGCGGCGAGGATGCGTTCCCAGGTGCCGTCCACGGCCCACCTGATCAGCCGCTTGTGGGCCGTCTGGAACGAGCCGAGCTCGTCCGGCAGGTCCCGCCAGGGCGAGCAGGTGCGGTACTTCCACGCGATGGCCTCCAGGGTTCGTCGGTGATCGGCCCACCGCCGACCACGGACCGGATCTGCCGGCATCAGCGGCTCGATCCGGTCCCACATAGCATCAGTGATCACTAATCGGACGGACACATCCGATCAACTGACCAGCCGATCAAAGAGACACGCTCTAGGCGGGCGCGGCCAGCTCCGCCCAGACGGTCTTGCCGGGCTCGCCCGGGACGCGGACGACGCCCCAGTCCAGGCAGAGGCGCTGCACGATGAACATGCCGTGGCCGCCGGGGCGGCCGGCCCGGTGCGGGGTCCGGGGCGCGGGCTGCCCGGCGCCGCCGTCGGTCACCTCGACCCGCAGGGCCTTCGGCAGCCGGGCGATGCGCAGCTCGTCGGGACCGTCCGCGTGCAGACAGGCGTTGGTGACCAGCTCCGAGACGACCAGCAGGACGTCCTCGGCGGCGGCCCGGCGGTCGGCCGTCGACGCGGGGAGCCACCCCCAGTCGTGGAGGGCCTGGCGGGCGAAATCACGCGCCGTCGGCACGATGCCGCCGGACAGTCGCAGCGACAGCGTCCGCCACTGCCGCTCGGCGGAGGCCGCGCCGGCGTCCACGTCCACACGCGGGCCGGCGTCGGCGCCCGCGCCGTCCGGCTCGCGGCCGAGGTCGCCCGGCGGATGCTGCCGGGTGGTGCTCATCAGCGCTTCACCTCACCGATTCACCATGTCGCCATTGGGGATACGAATACGAATACTGCTGGGAACTACGCATACTGCTGGCCCTACGGATACCGCCGGGGACACGGACACAGGCGCACCACGCGGAGGCGTATGCCCGCCGCCCGGCAGCCGAGGTGTCTCCCGCCCCGGCCGAACGGCCACCGAGGGGTCTCCTGCCCGGCCGAATCGCGACAACACCCACGCCATCCTCGCGGATCACGTGACGAGGGCGACAGAAGGGGTTCCCGGGATCGCGGCACGGGGCACCTCAGGTGTCCAGGGCCTCTTCCAGGGAGTCATGGACGGCGAAGACCGCCTCGGCCCCGGTGATCTCGAAGACCCGCGCCACCACGGGCAGCATTCCGGCCAAATGGACCCCTCCCCCGGCCGCCTCCGCCTTGAGGCGGGCACCGAGCAGCACGTTCAGCCCGGTGGAATCACAGAATTCGAGGCGCGAGCAGTCGACCACGAGACGCGCACGCCCCTCCTCGATCGCCTGTTCCAAGGGCTCGCGCAGCAGATCGGCCGTGTGGTGATCGAGCTCACCCACCGGCGTCACCACCTCGCTGCGGCCCTCGGTCCGGGCCTCGACCTGAAGCCGCCCCCGGTTCGCGCTGCCGACCGTCCCGCGGTCCATGCCCGTCCCTCTTCGCCTCGTCACTGTCTGCATCACTGCGCATGCAGATGCGTTGCAGCTCTCGCTGACGTTGCTGAAACCCTACGCGTTTCGTGCGCCACGCGGTAGCGGAAGACCTCAACAAACCGGACATTTAGCGTCAATTGGTGGTTGTGAGGGGCCGCACGGACCGGGTAAGGGTAGAGGGACACCCACAACACGGCCGGCTTCGGAGGCGCCGCTTCACCGCAGGAACACGTATGGGCATCGGCAGCCATATGCCGAGAACGATGGAGGAGACCATGTCACCCCGGCTCGACGGACCGCGTACCCACGACGCGACGTCGGCATGTCCTCAGGGACTGACCGCATCAGACTCCCCTGCCGCGACCGTCCAGGACGGCACGCGCACCCGCACCACCCGTCACGACCGTGACACCGACCCCCACCCCGGCGCCGCCCCCGCGGGCGACGGTCTCGAAGGACTTCCCGAGATACCGCCGTACGCCGAAGTGGGCCCGCTGGACGCCAGGGCGCTGTCGAAGACGCTCTTCGCCCGGCTCGAATCCCTCGAAGAGGGCACGCACGAGTACTCCTACGTGCGCAACACGCTCGTCGAACTGAACCTCGCGCTGGTCAAGTTCGCCGCCTCCCGGTTCCGCTCGCGCAGCGAGCCGATGGAGGACATCATCCAGGTCGGCACGATCGGCCTGATCAAGGCGATCGACCGCTTCGAGCTGAGCCGGGGCGTCGAGTTCCCGACCTTCGCGATGCCGACCATCATCGGCGAGATCAAGCGCTTCTTCCGCGACACCAGCTGGTCCGTGCGCGTCCCGCGCCGCCTGCAGGAACTGCGGCTGGACCTGGCCAAGGCGGGCGACGAGCTCGCCCAGCAGCTCGACCGCTCGCCCACCGTGGGCGAGCTCGCCGACCGCCTCGGCATCACCCACGACGAGGTCGTCGAGGGCATGGCCGCGAGCAACGCGTACACCGCCAGCTCGCTGGACGCCAAGCCCGAGGAGGACGAGACCGAGGGCGCGCTGGCCGACCGGCTCGGCTACGAGGACCACGGGCTCGAAGGCATCGAGTACGTCGAGTCCCTGAAGCCGCTGATCGCCTCGCTGCCCGCCCGCGACCGCCGGATCCTCTCGCTCCGCTTCGTCGCCAACATGACGCAGTCGGAGATCGGCGAGGAGCTGGGCATCTCGCAGATGCATGTGTCGCGGCTCCTCTCCCGCACGCTGGTCAGGCTCCGCAAGGGACTGACCCTGGAGGAGTGAGCCCGCTCCCCCGCGAACGCGCCGAGGACCTGCCCCGCCGGGCAGGTCCGCGGGGGGGTGGCGGCCCCTCAGCCCCCCGTCGGCGCCACCCCGCGCCCCCCCCCCCGCCAGAACCGG
>NZ_JBSFHN010000047.1:0-54317 GCF_053597115.1 Streptomyces sp. NPDC001515 | reverse complement strand
GGTGGTGGCTTCCGTCGCGATGACGACAACCGTGGTGGCGGGTTCCGCCGCGACGACCGTGACCGGGACCGTGGCCCGCGCCGCGACGACAACCGTGGCGGCTCGTACGGCGGCGGTTACCGGGGCCGGGACGACAATCGGGGCGGTGGCTACCGGGGGCGTGACGACCGGGACCGGGGCGGATACCGGGGGCGTGACGACCGTGGCGGTTACGACCGGCGGGACGACCGAGACCGTGAGCCCATCAAGCGGCTGCCCATCCCCGACGACGTCACCGGGCACGAGATCGACCCGGACGTGCGTCAGGAGCTGATGAGCCTGCCGAAGACGCTGGCCGACGACGTCGCGCGGAACCTCGTCATGGTGGCGCGGTACATCGACGAGGACCCCGACCAGGCGTACGCGTACTCGCGCATCGCCCTGCGGCTGGCCTCGCGGGTCGCCGCGGTCCGGGAGGCCGCGGGCTTCGCCGCGTACGCGACCCAGAAGTACGCCGAGGCGCTGGCCGAGTTCCGTGCCGCGCGGCGGATGACCGGGTCCGTTGAGCTGTGGCCCGTCATGGCCGACTGCGAGCGCGGGCTGGGCCGGCCCGAGCGCGCCCTGGCGATGGCCGGCGAGCCCGAGGTGCAGAAGCTGGACAAGGCGGGCCAGGTCGAGATGCGGCTGGTCGCCGCCGGTGCCCGCCGGGACATGGGGCAGCTCGACGCCGCCATCGTGACCCTGCAGAGCTCCGAGCTGGCCTCCAGCGCCGTGCACGCGTGGACGCCGCGTCTGCGCTACGCGTACGCGGACGCCCTGCTGGCCGCCGGGCGCGAGGACGAGGCCCGCGAGTGGTTCGGCAAGGCGCTGGAGGCCGACAAGGACGGTGCGACGGACGCCTCCGACCGGCTGGCCGAACTCGACGGCGTGGAGTTCGTGGACGCCCTCGACGACGAGGGCGACGAGGGCGACGAGACCGGCACGGTGGAGACGCCTGCCGTGAGCGCCGCCGCCGATGACGACGTCTCCGAGGACGACGACGAGGACGACGAGTACGAGGGCCCGGCCAGGGCCTGAGGCGAGGAAAGAGGGCGGCACCCCGCACGGGGTGCCGCCCTCTTTCGCGTGGTGGGGCGGGTCAGTCGAGGTCCAGGCTGCGCAGGACCAGACCCGTGGCGGGCTTGGGCCCGAACGACGTGGACTTGCGCGGCATGGTGACGCCCTGCCGGGCCAGGTCCCGGACCAGTTCCTCGCGTACCGGATGCATCAGCACCGCCGTCGCACCGTGCCGCTCCGCCTGCTCGACGGCGGCGGCCGTGTCGTGGATGTAGGCGATCTCGGCCGGATCGTCGTCGGGGACCCGCCACACCTCACCGAGCAGCGCCGCGTGCAGGACCGTCGCGTCCAGGGAGCGGTAGGCGGCCGGGCGGTCCGCCGGGACAGTCCGGGCGAGTAGGGTCTCGTCCGGGCGGTCGACCAGGTGGAAGGCGCCGTCGCCCGCCAGCAGGAACGCGTTGCCCTGCGCCGCCGCGCCGGCCAGTGCCTCCAGCGCCCGGGGAAGCGGCCCCTCCACGGTGCGGACCCGGAACAGGCCCGTCAGCGCGGCGAGCGCGTCGGCCACGGGAAGCCGGTGCAGCAGCCGGTGGATCGAGCGGACCCGCAGCGGATAGTGGGCGGTGTCCACGAGAAGGACCAGGCCGAAGTCCCAGGGCCCGGGGCCGGAGTGCTCCCGGCGCAGCCGGAGATAGGTGGCCCAGCGGTGGTGGCCGTCGGCGATCAGCGCCTGGTGGCCGGCCAGGTCCCGTTCGATCTCCGCCCGGTCCCCGGCGTCCGTGACCGCCCACAGCCGGTGGTGGAAACCGTCCTCCGTCGTGGTGTCCAGCAGCGGCGGCCGGTCCACCGTCCGCCCGATCACCGCGTGTGTGCCCGTCGGGCCGTCGTCGCCCGGATAGGTCAGCAGCAGCGGTTCGAGATGGGCCCCCGTCGTCCGCATCAGATCGGCGCGGTCCTCCACGACGTGGTCCATCACGTCCTCGTGGGGGAGCACGATCCCCTCACCCGGTTCCGACAGCTCCAGGGCGGCGATCACCCCGCGCTGGAGGATGCCGTCGCCCCGCTGCTCGTACACGTACAGCACGGGTGCGGGATCCGGCGCCAGGACGCCCTCGGCCAGCCAGCGGCGCAGGGTCGCGGCGGCCTGTTCGTGGCGGGCGGTGGCCGATTCCCCCTGGGGCAGGATCAGACGCACGATGTTGTGCGGATCGGCCGATTCGAGGTGGTGCAGGCCGTCCGGGCGCACGACCACGTCGTACGGGGGCGAGGTCACCGCCGAGAGACTGCCGACCCGGTCGGGGACGTAGCGCAGCCCGCGGAACGGAACCAGACGCAGTCCCGGGATCGCCGGGCCTCGTGTGTTCATCCCAGCATCGTAGGTCCGCCCGCCCGATGCGCGATGATCGGGGGAGACGCAGGCGAAGAGGAGTACCGGAACATGAGTGGCGCGAGCAGGACCAGGCCCGGCGGGAGCGGCACCCCGCTGAACGAGGCGTACGACACGGCGCTGCTCGATCTCGACGGAGTGGTGTACGCGGGCGGGCAGGCGATCGGGCACGCCGTCGCCTCGCTCGGCACCGCGCGGGACGGCGGGATGCGTCTCGCGTACGTCACCAACAACGCGCTGCGCACGCCGGCCGCCGTGGCGGAGCATCTGACGGAGCTGGGGGTGCCCGCCGAGCCCGCCGACGTGATCACCTCCGCCCAGGCCGTCGCCCGGCTGATCGCCGATCAGCTGCCCGCCGGGGCGCGGGTGCTGGTGATCGGCGGCGAGGGACTGCGGGTGGCGCTGCGCGAGCGCGGGCTCGTGCCGGTGGAGTCGGCCGACGACGATCCGGCGGCCGTGGCGCAGGGATACGGGGGCCCGGACCTGGCGTGGGGGCGGTTCGCCGAGGCCTGTTACGCGATCAACCGCGGGCTGCCGTGGTTCGCGTCCAACACCGACCTGACGATCCCCGGCGCCCGGGGCATCGCGCCGGGCAACGGTGCCGCCGTGGAGGTCGTGCGGATCGCCACCGGCGCCGAGCCGCGCGTCGCGGGGAAGCCGTTGCCGCCGATGCACCGCGAGACGGTGCTGCGGACCGGGGCGGAGCGTCCGCTGGTTGTCGGGGACCGGCTGGACACCGATATCGAGGGGGCGTTCAACGGGGGCGTGGACTCGCTGCTCGTGCTCACCGGGGTGACCGGCGCGGCGGGGCTGCTGTCCGCGGTGCCCGCCCACCGGCCCACGTACGTCGACCGGGATCTGCGCGGGCTGCTGACCGGTCAGCCCGAGGTGGTGCCGGTGGGCGGCGGCCATGTCTGCGGCGGCTGGACGGCCTCCGTGCGCGACGAGGCCCTGGTGCTGGACGGCGACGGCGACCCGCTCGACGGGCTGCGCGCCCTGTGCGGTGCGGCCTGGACGCACGCCGGGGACGGGGCGTGCGGGCTCGACGCGGAGAAGGCGGTCGCGCGGCTCGGGCTGTAGGGCGCGGTAAGGGCTCGCCGTACTGGAGGTCTGCCGAACCCGGGATCTCCCGAGCCGGCCCCGGGTCGGCCTGAACCGGCCTCTGGTCGGCCCGGACCGGCCCAGGGTCGGCCTGAACCGGCCCCTGGTCGGCCCGGACCGGCCCCGGGCGGTCTCTCCGACCACCGACCGGCGGCTTGGGGAGGGTAGGCTAACCTAACCGCGTGTTGGTTGAGAGTCCTCCGAACCCCCGTCCGGGCCCGTCCGCCGTGCCCGCCCCGGCGGCCGCGCCGCCCCGGCGTCACGCGCTGCGTGCCACGGGACTGCTGGTGGCCGTGGGGCTGCTGGTGCTGGTCTGTATGGCGAGTGTCGCGGTCGGCGCCAAGCCGCTGCCGCTCGCCGATGTGTGGCACGGCCTGTTCCACTACGGCGGCAGCGGCGACGACGTCCTCGTCCGCGAGGTGCGCGTCCCCCGGACCGTGCTCGGACTGCTCGTCGGAGCGGCCCTCGGGCTGGCCGGCGCGGTGATGCAGGCGCTGACCCGCAATCCGCTGGCCGAACCCGGGCTGCTCGGCGTCAACGCCGGGGCCTCCGCCGCCGTGGTCTCCGCGATCGGCTTCTTCGGCGTCACCTCGCTGACCGGGTACGTCTGGTTCGCGTTCGCCGGAGCCGCGCTGGTCTCGGCCGCCGTCTATCTGCTCGGCGGCAGCCGCTCCGCCAACCCCGTGCGCCTCGCGCTGGCCGGGACGGCCGTCACCGCCGCGCTGTACGGCTACGTCAACGCCGTACAACTGCTGGACTCCGCCGCCCTCGACCGGCTGCGGTTCTGGACCGTCGGCTCGCTCGCCTCCGCGAGCCCGGGGACGATCGGCAAGGTCTGGCCGTTCATCGCGCTCGGCGTGCTGCTCACCGCGCTCCTCGCCCGTCCGCTCAACGCGCTGGAGATGGGCGACGACACGGCGCGCTCGCTGGGCGCGCACCTGACCAGGACCCGGGTCCTCGCCATGCTCGCCGTGACCCTCCTGTGCGGGGCCGCGACCGCCGCGTGCGGGCCGATCGTCTTCATCGGGCTGATGATCCCGCACGTGGTGCGCACCCTCACCGGCCCGGACCTGCGCTGGATCCTGCCGTACTCCGCCGTCCTCGCCCCGGTGCTGCTGCTCGGGGCCGACGTCGTCGGCCGGATCGTCGCCCGCCCGTCCGAACTCCAGGTCGGCATCGTCACCGCCCTGCTCGGCGGGCCCGTCTTCCTCCACCTCGTACGCCGCAAGAGGATGGTCCAGCTGTGAGCACCACCACCGGGAAGCGGTCCGTGCGGGCCGTCCGCACCCCGGGCGGCCACTCGTTCCGTACGGATGTGCGCGCCGTCCTCGTCGTCGTGGTGCTCGCCGTGGTCGCGGCGGGCGCGGCCGTCGTCCTCATCGGCACCGGCGACTTCTCCCTGACCCCCGCCGAAGTGGTCCGCACGCTCCTGGGGCACGGCACCTTCCAGCAGGAGTTCGTCGTCACGGACCTGCGGCTGCCGAGGGTCCTGGTCGGGCTGCTGGTCGGCGCCGCGCTCGGCGCCGGCGGCGCCGTCTTCCAGACCCTCTCGCGCAACCCGCTCGGCAGCCCCGACATCCTCGGCTTCGGCCAGGGCGCCACGGTGGGCGCGCTGAGCGTGATCGTCCTCTTCCAGGGCGGGGCGACCGCGGTCGCGGGCGGCGCGATCGCCGGCGGACTGCTCACCGGAGTCGCCGTGTACCTGCTGGCGTGGAAGCGCGGGGTGCACGGCTTCCGGCTGGTCCTGGTGGGCATCGGCACCGCCGCCATGCTCACCGCCGGCACCCAGTACCTCATCACCAAGGCCGACCTGGTGGACGCCACCCGGGCCGTCGTCTGGATGACCGGATCGCTCGACGGCCGCGACTGGGCCCAGGTCTGGCCGCTCCTCGCGGTCTGCGCGCTGCTGCTCCCGCCGGTCTACGCGCACGGGCCCGCCCTGCGGATGATGGAGATGGGCGACGACGCCGCGTACGCGCTCGGGGTGCGGGTGGAACGGACCCGGCTCCTGCTCATGGGCGCGGCGGTGCTGCTCGTCGCCGTGGCCACGGCCGCCGCCGGGCCGATCACCTTCGTCTCGCTGAGCGCCCCGCAGCTGGCCCGCCGGCTCACCCGCTCCACCGGGCCCAACCTGGTCGCCGCGACCTTCATGGGCGCCGCGCTGCTCCTGGTCGCCGACTGGGTGTCGATGCGGGCCTTCGGCGACCGGCAGCTGCCCGTCGGCGTCGTCACCGGGGTGCTCGGCGGCTGCTACCTGCTCTGGCTGCTGGTCACCGAACGCCGGGCGGGCCGCATATGAGGGCCCGCACCAGGGAGACCGGCCGCGCCGGCGCCCCGTCCACCGCATCCGAACCGAACGACCCCCGGAGTACGACCATGCAGCGCCTCACCGCGGATTCGGTGACCCTCGGCTACGACCAGAGGGTCATCGCGGAGAACCTCTCGGTCGAGATCCCCGACCGGTCGTTCACCGTGATCGTCGGCCCCAACGCCTGCGGCAAGTCGACCCTGCTGCGGGCGCTCTCGCGGATGCTGCGGCCCAGCCGGGGCCGGGTGCTGCTGGACGGGGAGTCCCTCCACACCCTGCCCGCCAAGAAGGTCGCCAGGACCCTCGGGCTGCTGCCCCAGTCCTCGATCGCGCCCGAGGGCATCACCGTCGCCGATCTGGTCGCCCGCGGCCGCTACCCGCACCAGGGGCTGCTGCGCCAGTGGTCGTCCGAGGACGAGCGCATTGTCGAGGAGTCGATGGCGGCCACCGGCGTCGCGGCACTGGGGGATCGCTATGTCGACGAATTGTCCGGCGGTCAGCGCCAGCGCGTCTGGATCGCCATGGCCCTCGCCCAGCAGACCCCGCTGCTGCTGCTCGACGAGCCCACGACGTACCTCGACATCCAGCACCAGATCGACGTGCTCGACCTCTGCGCCGAACTGCACGAGACCCAGGGCCGCACGCTGGTGGCCGTCCTGCACGACCTCAACCACGCGGCGCGGTACGCCACCCACCTCATCGCCATGCGGGACGGCCGGGTCGTCGCGGAGGGCGCGCCCGGCGACATCGTCACGGCGGAGCTGGTGGAGCGGGTGTTCGGGCTGCGCTGTCAGGTGATCGAGGACCCGGAGACCGGCACGCCGCTGGTGGTGCCCGCCGCCCGGCAGCGCGCCGCGCGCCCCGCACGGGCCTGAGGGCTACAGCAGGGAGCGCAGTCTCAGCAGATCGCGGAAGCCCGCCTCCAGACGGACCCGGCCCGAGCCCCACGCACGCGCGAAGTTCAGCCGGCCGTCCACCATCGCCACCAGATCGTCCCCGGTCATCGCGAGCCGGATCTCGGCCTTCTCGCGGGGCGGTCCCTCGACCGTGTCCAGCACCCGGATCCGGCCGTCGCCGAGGCGGCCGGTGAACGTCACGTCCAGATCCGTGATGTGGCAGCTGAGCGAACGGTCCAGCGCGGCCGCGCCGCGCACATCGCCGTCGGCCCCCGCGAGGGTGTCGGAAAGTCTGTCGAGTGCGCCGCGGCACTCCTCCATGGTCGCCATCGCGACCGACGGTACCCCAGCGCTTCGCGGTAGCGTTCGCCGTATGAGCGACTCGATGCCGGGGCCGGAGGAGGCCGCCGCACCACCGCCCGGCGCGCCGCCGCGGGACGTGCCGACCGAGCCCGCGGGACCCGCGCCGCTGGGCCTCGTCCGCACGCCCACGGGCGAGCCCGGGGTGGA
The DNA here is from genome assembly GCF_053597115.1 of Streptomyces sp. NPDC001515. NCBI lineage: Bacteria > Bacillati > Actinomycetota > Actinomycetes > Kitasatosporales > Streptomycetaceae > Streptomyces > Streptomyces sp. NPDC001515. The sequence continues at coordinate 47,083 of NZ_JBSFHN010000047.1, read as the reverse complement.
CGCGGCGCTGGAGCGGCTGGCCGACGCGGACCACCTCGCGGCGGACGGACACATCGAGGTGTACGAGGATGTACACCGTGGTCTGCGCTCCGCGCTGACCGCGCTGGACGCCGGGCCCGCACCGGCCCCCGTACCGGCGCCCCCGTACGACACCAGGAGCTGAACCGAACGTGGCAGGAGTGGCCCGTCGCCGCCTCGACGCCGAGCTGGTACGCCGAAAGCTCGCCCGCTCACGCGAACACGCGAGCCAGCTGATCGCCGCGGGACGGGTGACCGTCGGCGGCACCACCGCGACCAAGGCGGCCACCCAGGTCGAGACGAGCGCCGCCCTCGTCGTCACCCAGGACGACAGCGACCCCGACTACGTCTCGCGCGGCGGCCACAAACTGGCCGGCGCCCTCGCCGCGTTCGTCCCGCTCGGCCTGGCCGTCGAGGGGCGGCGGGCGCTGGACGCCGGGGCGTCCACCGGCGGCTTCACCGACGTGCTGCTGCGCGCCGGGGCCGCCCGGGTCGTCGCCGTGGACGTCGGCTACGGCCAGCTCGCCTGGTCGCTCCAGTCCGACGACCGGGTGGTCGTCAAGGACCGGACCAACGTCCGCGAGCTGACGCTCGACGCCATCGACGGCGAGCCCGTCGACCTGGTGGTGGGCGATCTGTCGTTCATCCCGCTCGGACTCGTGCTGCCGGCCCTGGCCCGCTGCGCCGCCCCGGACGCCGACCTCGTCCTCATGGTCAAACCCCAGTTCGAGGTGGGCAAGGAGCGGCTCGGCAGCGGCGGTGTGGTGCGCAGCCCCGAGCTGAGGGCCGAGGCGGTCCGCGAGGTGGCCCGCCGGGCCTGGGCGCTCGGCCTGGGCGTCCGGGGCGTCACGGCCAGCCCGTTGCCGGGGCCCTCGGGGAACGTCGAGTACTTTCTGTGGCTGCGGGCCGGAGCACCGGAACTGGATCCCGCGGATGTCGACCGTGCAGTGGCGGAGGGGCCTCGTTGACGACGAATGCGGCACGAACAGTCTTCCTTTTGGCGCACACCGGCCGTCCGGCCGCGATCCGCAGTGCCGAACTCGTCGTCCAGGGGCTGCTCCGCAGCGGACTCGGCGTCCGGGTCCTGGCCACCGAGGCGGCCGACCTGCCGCTCCCGGCGTCCGTCGAGACGGTCACCGACGCCACGGCCGCCCCGGTCGAGGGCTGTGAACTGCTGATCGTCCTCGGCGGCGACGGCACCCTGCTGCGCGGCGCGGAACTCTCCCGCGCCTCCGGGGTGCCCATGCTCGGCGTCAACCTGGGCCGCGTCGGCTTCCTCGCCGAGGCCGAGCGCGACGACCTCGACAAGGTCGTCGACCGGGTCGTCACCCGCGCCTACACCGTCGAGGAGCGCATGACGATCGACGTCGTCGTGCACAGCAACGGCGACGTCGTCCACACCGACTGGGCGCTCAACGAGGCCGCCGTGCAGAAGGTGTCGCCCGAGCGGATGCTGGAGGTCGTGCTGGAGATCGACGGCCGCCCGGTCACCGGCTTCGGCTGCGACGGCATCGTCTGCGCCACCCCGACCGGCTCGACCGCGTACGCCTTCTCGGCCGGCGGCCCCGTCGTCTGGCCCGAGGTCGAGGCGCTGCTGATGGTCCCGATCAGCGCCCACGCCCTGTTCGCCAAACCGCTGGTGACCTCGCCGACCTCGGTGCTCGCCGTCGAGGTCCAGCCGCACACCCCGCACGGGGTGCTCTGGTGCGACGGCCGCAGGACCGTGGAGCTGCCCGCCGGCGCCCGCGTCGAGGTGCGGCGCGGCACGGTGCCCGTCCGCCTCGCCCGGCTGCACCAGGCGTCCTTCACGGACCGGCTGGTCGCCAAGTTCGCCCTGCCGGTCTCGGGATGGCGCGGCGCGCCGCACTGAACCCGGCGCCCCGCACCACCCGATCCGGCGTCCCGGCCCCGGCCCGTGTGCACGCGGGGCACGAAACCTCGTATGGTCATGTGCGTGTTGGAGGAGATGCGGATACGGTCGCTCGGAGTCATCGACGACGCGGTGGTGGAGCTGTCACCCGGCTTCACCGCGGTGACCGGTGAGACCGGCGCGGGCAAGACCATGGTCGTCACCAGCCTCGGGCTGCTGCTCGGCGGGCGCGCCGACCCGGCCCTGGTGCGGATCGGCGCCAAGGCCGCCGTCGTCGAGGGCCGGATCACGGTGGCCGAGGGCGACGCGGCGGCGCTGCGCGCCGAGGAGGCCGGGGCCGAGATCGAGGACGGTGCGCTGCTCGTCAGCCGTACCGTGTCCGCCGAGGGCCGCTCCCGGGCCCACCTGGGCGGCAGATCCGTGCCCGTCGGCGTCCTGGCCGAGCTGGCGGACGACCTCGTCGCCGTGCACGGCCAGACCGACCAGCAGGGGCTCCTCAAGCCGGCCCGGCAACGGCAGGCCCTGGACCGCTACGCGGGCGACGGCGTCGCCGTGCCCCACGCCGCCTACGCGACCGCCTACCGGCGGCTGCGCGAGGTGGCCGGGGAACTGGACGAGCTGACCACCCGCGCCCGCGAACGGGCCCAGGAAGCCGATCTGCTGCGCTTCGGGCTCGACGAGATCGCCGCCGTGGAACCGCTGCCCGGCGAGGACGCCGAACTGGCCGCCGAGGCACAGCGGCTCGGCCACGCCGACGCCCTCGCCTCCGCCGCCGCCCTCGCGCACACCGCGCTGGCCGGCAATCCGGAGGACCCCGAGGCCCTGGACGCGACGACCGTCGTGGCCGCGGCCCGGCAGGCGCTGGACGGGGTGCGCTCCCACGACGCCGCGCTCGCCGCGCTGGCCGACCGGGTGGGGGAGATCTCCATCCTCCTCGCGGACGTCTCGGGCGAACTGTCCGGGTACGCCGACCAGCTGGACGCCGACCCGCTGCGGCTCGCCGCCGTCGAGGAGCGGCGCGCCGCTCTCACCTCCCTCACCCGCAAGTACGGCGAGGACATCGACGCCGTCCTGGCCTGGGCGCGGGACGGGGCGGCCCGGCTGACCGAGCTGGAGGGCGACGACGACCGGATCGGTGAGCTGACCGCCGAACGGGACGCGCTGCGCGCCGAACTCTCCGTGCTCGGCCAGGCGTTGACCGACGCCCGGACGGAGGCCGCGGACCGCTTCGCCGGGGCGGTCACCGAGGAACTGGCCTCGCTGGCCATGCCGCACGCCCGGGTCTCCTTCGCGATCCGGCAGACCGAGGCGCCCGACGAGTCCTCCGGCATCGAGATCGGCGGACGGAACGTCGCGTACGGGCCGTCCGGCGCCGACGAGGTCGAGCTCCTGCTCGCCCCGCACCCGGGGGCCCAGCCCCGCCCCATCGCCAAGGGCGCGTCGGGCGGTGAGCTGTCCCGGGTGATGCTCGCCGTGGAGGTCGTCTTCGCGGGCTCCGACCCCGTGCCGACCTACCTCTTCGACGAGGTCGACGCGGGCGTCGGCGGCAAGGCGGCCGTGGAGGTGGGCCGCCGGCTGGCCAAGCTCGCCCGCTCGGCCCAGGTCGTCGTCGTCACGCACCTGCCCCAGGTGGCCGCGTTCGCCGACCGGCAGCTCCTGGTCGAGAAGACCGTGGACGGCTCGGTCACCAGCAGCGGCGTCACCGTCCTGGAGGGCGAGGACCGGGTGCGGGAGCTGTCCCGGATGCTCGCCGGCCAGGAGGACTCCGAGACCGCCCGCGCCCACGCGGAGGAACTGCTCGCCGCCGCGCGGACGGACGCGTAGACCCGTTCGCCGCGCGCCCCCGTCCGCAGCCGGACGGGGGCGCGCGAATTTCACCCGTGCGAGTGGTGCGCCACGCCGGTTTCGCGGGGGTGAGGACGCAAGCGACCGTCCGCCCGTGCCGGAACGGGCGTACGGGCTGGCATCCTTGGCGTGTAACGGAGAGGGTCGGGCAGCCCCGAACGCGGGACCTTCCTGCCGCCGACTCGGGAGCCCCGGGAGCCATTCAACGTGTCACAGCTGCGTACGGTCCAAGTGCTGGGCGGCGGCAGCGCGGGCAGCAGCGCCCATGTCGGATCGCTGGCCGCCGGGCTGGTCGCGCGCGGCCTGCGGGTCACCGTCTGCGCCCCGGCCGGACTGGAACGCGCCTACGGCTACTCCGCCGCCGGCGCCCGCTTCGCGCCCGTGCCCCGCCGCGCCGACCCCGCCTCGCTGGCCGCGCTGCGCGCCGCCTGCGCCGACGCCGACGTCGTGCACGCCCACGGGCTGCACGCCGCCGTGCGCACCGCGCTGGCACTCGGCGGCCGCCGCGTCCCGCTCGTCTTCACCTGGCACACCCGGGCGCACGCCGAGGGCGCCCGCCGCCGGCTCCTGCACCTGCTGGAGCGGCGGGCGGCCCGCACCGCCTCCGTGGTGCTCGGCGCCTCCTCGGACCTGGTCGACCGGGCCCGGCGGCGCGGCGCCCGCGACGCCCGGCTGGCGCCCCTCGCCGTCCCCCTCGCCCAAAGCGCCGCCCGGGTCGACGGCGACAAGGTGCGCGCCGGACTCGGCGCGGTGGGACGGCCGTTGGTCCTGGCGGTCGGCAGCCTCGTCCCGCAGCACGGCTACGGCACCCTGCTCGACGCGGCACGCGCCTGGCGGCGGCTCGACCCCGCGCCCCTGGTCGCCATCGCGGGGGAGGGGCGGGAGCGGGCCGTCCTGCGACGCCGGATCAAGGCCGAGGACCTGCCCGTCGCGCTGCTCGGCACCCGCGAGGACGTCCCCGAACTCCTGTCCGCCGCCGATCTGGTGGTGCTGCCCAGCCGCTGGGAGGCCCGCTCCCTGGTGGCCCAGGAGGCGCTGCGGGCCGGAGTGCCGCTGGTCGCCACCGCCGTCGGGGGCGTACCCGAACTCGTCGGCGACGCGGCGGAACTGGTGCCCTACGGCAACGCGGAGGCGCTGGCCCGTGCCGTGGCCCGGCTCCTCGACGACCCGGATGCCCGCGACCGGCTGGCCGCCGCGGGCATCCGGCAGGCGGCCGGCTGGCCGACCGAGGACGACACCATCGCCCATGTCCTCAGCGTCTACGACGAGTTGGCACAGCCCCTCGGAGCGCCGCGCGTCCGCTGAGCCCCGGGCCTCACCCCGCGTGGCGGCGGGCGCGCAGGGCCAGGCTCAGCGCGAGCACGGCCTGCGGGTCGTCCAGATCGGTGCCCAGCAGCTCACCGATGCGGGCCAGCCGGTTGTACAGCGTCTGGCGGTTGAGATGCAGTTCGCGCGCGGTCTCCGCCTTGCGGCCCGCATGCGCCAGATAGGTCTCCAGCGTCGGCAGCAGCGGCGGCCGTGAGGTGCGGTCGTGGTCCCGGAGCGGGCCGATCGCCCGCTCCACGAAGGCCGCCAGGTCCGGATGGTCCCGCAGCCGCCACAGCAGCAGATCGATGTCCAGGCGCCGGGCGTCGTACCAGGGCCGCTGGTCCAGCCCCTGCGCCGCCGCCGCCGTCTCCGCCGCGTGCCGCAGCCCGGCCCCGGCCGCCGCCCAGCCGCCCGCGACGCCGACCACCACGACCGGCGGACGGGAACCCGCCCGCTCCAGCCCGGCCCGCTCCACCCCGGCCCGCAGCGCCGCCGCGACCCGGTCGGCCACCGCCGTACGCTCCGTCTCCGAGCGCAGCCCCAGCAGCAGCGGCACCCGGCCCTCCACCGGCCGCACCCCGAGCAGCACCGGAACGCCCACGGAGGCCAGCTCGTCCAGGACCGCACGGGCCAGCAGCGCCCAGCTGCCCGACGGGGACAGCTCCGGGGCCAGCCGCATCACGACCGGCAGCAGCGGCAGTTCGCCCGGCCTGAACCCCAGCACCCGGGCCTGGGCGGGCGCGTCCTCGGGCGTGATCCGGCCCTCGGCGAGATCCGTCAGGAAGTCGCCCCGGCCGCGCGCCGCCAGCTCCTCCTCCTGACGGGCCTGCATCAGCACCACCGCGAGGATGCCGGCCGCCCGCTCCGCCGCCATCCGGTGCACGGTCACCAGCGGACCGCCCACCGCCAGCAGCACCAGCCGGGCCCGCACCGCGCCGGTGCCCGGCCCGCCGCCCGGCACATCGACCAGGACCGCCCCGGACGGCGGTGACTCCCGGGCCGCCCGCCCGCCCCGCATCCCGTCCCACACCTGGAGCGGATCGGCCGAGACCGGACCCGAGCCCGGCCCCGCCGCGTACAGCAGCCGGCCGTCCGGAGTCTCCAGGAACACCGGATTGGCCGCGAAGTCCGCCAGGATCCCCAGCACCTGCGGCACCCCGCCGCCCCCGAGCAGGGCCTCGGTGCAGCGCCGGTGCACGTCCTCGGCCTGCCGCAGCAGCGCGTAGTGCCCGTTGACGATCTCGGTGTGGATCTCCTCCGTCACCGCCACGAACGGCACCTCGCGGTGGAGCTGCACCAGCGGCAGCCCGGCCGCGCGGGCCGCGTCCACGATCGAGGAGGGCAGCCGGCCGAAGCGCGGGCCGAGCTCCACGACGAGCGCGGCGATGCCCCGGTCGGCCAGCCTGCGGACGAACGCCCGCTGCTCGGCCGGGCGGGTCCCGAGCCCGAGACCGGTGGTCAGCAGCAGCTCGCCGCCCTTGAGCAGCGAGGCGATGTTCGGGACCTCGCCCGCGTGCACCCAGCGCACGGTCCGGCCCAGCCGGTCGGCGCACGCCACCACCTCGGGCAGCCCGCCGCGCAGTCCGGGCAGCTCCAGGGCACGCTGCACGGTGATGCCGCCTTGGGTCTCCATCGACTCTGGCCTCGCGCTTCGCTTCGTCGGACCGGGCGCGCGCACGCGCGGGCGCCCCGGTCAGGAAGGTACCGGCCGCCGGGGCCGGCGGCACCGCCGGGGCGGCGGGCCGTTGACAGCCGGGGGCCCCGCTGCGATCTTGACCCTTCGGCACAGGCACGGGCACGGGCACGGGCACCGGCACCGGCACCGGCACCGGCACCGGCACCGGCACCGGCACGGGGGAGGACCCATGGACGACGCGGCACCTGCGGACGAGGAGGGCGTGCCCGGCCCGCTCGTAAGCCCGGAATGGCTCGCCGCCCGGCTCGGCCGGCCCGGGGTGCGGGTCTTCGACGCCTCGGTCGGCGCCCACCGGGGAGCCCCCGCGCGGATCCCCGGGGCGCGCCCCTTCGACCTCGACGGCGCGCTGTCCGACCCCGCCTCACCGCTGCCGCACACCATGCCCGACGCCGCCCGGTTCACCCGGGAGATGCGTGCCCTCGGCCTCCACGACGGCGACACGGCCGTGGTCTACGACGCGGCGGGGCTCTACTCCGCCGCGCGCGCCTGGTGGATGCTCCGGGCGATGGGCTTCGACCGGGTCGCGGTGCTCGACGGCGGGCTGCCCGGCTGGACGGCCGCCGGACTGCCCACCGAGGAGGGCGTCCCGGACGGGCCCCCGGCGCGCGGCGACTTCACGGCCGTGCCGCGCCCCGGCCTGTTCGTGGACGCCGAAGAGGTGGCCGCCGCGCTGACCGATCCGGCGGCAGCGGTGTGCGACGCCCGGTCCCGCGAACGCTTCCGGGGGACGGCGCCCGAACCGCGTCCGGGCCTGCGCGGCGGCCATATGCCCGGGGCGGTGAACCTGCCCTTCACCGAGGTCCAGCACGAGGGCCGGATGCGTCCGGCGGCCGAGCTGCGGGCCCTGTTCGACGCCCTCGCCCCGGGCCGGAGCAGGCTGCTGTTCAGCTGCGGATCGGGCGTCACCGCCTGTGTGCCCGCGCTGGCCGCCGCCCTGGCCGGACGGGGCGGGGCGGCGGTGTACGACGGCTCCTGGAGCGAATGGGGGCTGCCCTCCGAGGACCGCCCGGTGGTCACGGGCGACTGAGACCGCGGCCCGACGGCGGCGGCCCCGAGGGGCCGGCCGCCGTCAGCGGGCCGTCAGCCCACGTACGCGCCGCTCGCCGTCAGCCGCAGGGCCGTGTCGATCAGTGGGACGTGGCTGAAGGCCTGCGGGAAGTTGCCCACCTGCCGCTGGAGCCGGGCGTCCCACTCCTCGGCCAGCAGGCCCAGGTCGTTGCGGAGCGAGAGCAGCCGCTCGAAGAGCTGCCGGGCCTCGTCGACCCGGCCGATCATCGCCAGGTCGTCGGCCAGCCAGAACGAGCACGCCAGGAACGCGCCCTCGTCGCCCTCCAGCCCGTCCACGCCCGCGTCCTCGCCCGAGGTCGGGTAGCGCAGGACGAAGCCGTCCTCGGTGGACAGCTCCCGCTGGATCGCCTCGATCGTCCCGATGACCCGCTTGTCGTCGGGCGGCAGGAAGCCCATCTGCGGGATCAGCAGCAGGGAGGCGTCCAGCTCCTTGGAGCCGTAGGACTGGGTGAAGGTGTTGCGCTCCCTGTCGTAGCCCCGTTCGCAGACGTCCCGGTGGATGTCGTCGCGCAGCTCCCGCCAGCGCTCCAGCGGGCCCTCGGAGTCCCCGGACTCGATGAGCTTGATCGTGCGGTCGACCGCGACCCAGGCCATCACCTTGGAGTGCACGAAGTGCCGGCGCGGACCGCGCACCTCCCAGATGCCCTCGTCGGGCTCGTCCCAGTGCTTCTCCAGGTACTCGATCAGCTTGAGCTGGAGGCCGGTCGCGTAGTCGTTGCGGGTCAGCCCGGTCATGTGCGCCAGGTGCAGCGCCTCGGTGACCTCTCCGTACACGTCGAGCTGGAGCTGGCCCGCCGCCCCGTTGCCCACCCGGACCGGGGCCGAGCCCTCGTAGCCCGGCAGCCAGTCCAGTTCCGCCTCGCCCAGCTCCCGCTCGCCCGCGATCCCGTACATGATCTGCAGGTTCTCCGGGTCGCCCGCGACCGCGCGCAGCAGCCACTCGCGCCAGGCGCGGGCCTCCTCGCGGTAGCCGGTGCGCAGCAGCGAGGAGAGGGTGATGGCGGCGTCGCGCAGCCAGGTGTAGCGGTAGTCCCAGTTCCGGGAGCCGCCGATGTCCTCGGGCAGGGAGGTGGTCGGCGCGGCGACGATGCCGCCGGTCGGCGCGTACGTCAGCGCCTTCAGGGTGATCAGCGAGCGGACGACGGCCTCGCGGTAGGGGCCGTGGTACGTACACTGCTCGACCCATTCGCGCCAGAAGTCCGCGGTGGCCTCCAGGGACCCCTCCGGGTCCGGCAGCGCGGGCGGCTCGCGGTGCGAGGGCTGCCAGCTGATGGTGAGCGCGATCCGGTCGCCCGGGGTGACGATGAAGTCGGAGTACGTGGTGAGGTTCTCGCCGTACGTCTCCGCCGGGGTGTCGAACCACACGGAATCGGGTCCGGCGACGGCGACCGTACGGCCGTCCACCTTGTGCACCCACGGGGTGACGCGCCCGAAGCTGAACCGCATCCGCAGTTCGGAGCGCATCGGCACCCGGCCGCTGACCCCCTCCACGATCCGGATCAGCTGGGGCGCCCCGTCGCGCGGCGGCATGAAGTCCGTCACGCGCACGGTGCCGCGCGGGGTGTCCCACTCCGATTCCAGGATCAGGGAGTCCCCGCGGTAGCGGCGGCGGTCCGCCGCCGGGGGTTCGGTGCCCTCGGCGCGGGCCGGGCCCAGGCGCCAGAAACCGTGTTCCTCGGTGCCCAGCAGTCCCGCGAAGACGGCGTGGGAATCGAAGCGGGGCAGGCACAGCCAGTCGGCCGTGCCGTCCCGGCAGACCAGGGCGGCGGTCTGCATGTCTCCGATGAGTGCGTAATCCTCGATGCGCCCGGCCACGTGCGTCTCCAGTCGAACGGCCATGTCGCCCCGTGGGGCGCTTACTGCGGGTCAAGGGGTCGTTGCGGGGGGTTGAACTGGGGGAAACCCGCGAATTCGTACCTCGCCCGGGGCGAGTGTCCGAGCAGGATACGACGCACCCGGGTGATCCGCGCGACGCTCTTGACAAGACTGGTGAGCTGACTGGCCGGGACGCGGGGGACCGGGGGCCACAGGGGTTGCGCCCGTGCCCCGTGGTGTGCGGAGTGGCCGGAAGCAGGCTCCCGCCGTCGCTGATACCCTGGTAGCCCGTGGACCGGTGGTCGTCCGCAACAGCAGACGAGGCCCCCGAACCGCAGCGACGGCATCTCCGGCAATCACCGGACGGCGGCCGGCACGCACCTCACGATCGCGACCACGGGAGCCCCCTTTGGCTATGCAGCCCACATCCACGACGACCAAGCACATCTTCGTCACCGGGGGTGTCGCCTCGTCCCTCGGCAAGGGTCTGACTGCCTCCAGCCTCGGCGCCCTGCTCAAGGCGCGCGGTCTCCGGGTCACCATGCAGAAGCTCGACCCGTACCTGAACGTCGACCCGGGCACGATGAACCCGTTCCAGCACGGTGAGGTGTTCGTCACCAACGACGGCGCCGAGACCGACCTGGACATCGGCCACTACGAGCGCTTCCTCGACGTCGACCTCGACGGCTCCGCCAACGTCACCACCGGCCAGGTCTACTCCCAGGTCATCGCCAAGGAGCGGCGCGGCGAGTACCTGGGCGACACCGTCCAGGTCATCCCGCACATCACCAACGAGATCAAGCACCGCATCCGCCGCATGGCCACCGACGACGTCGACGTCGTCATCACCGAGGTCGGCGGCACGGTCGGCGACATCGAGTCGCTGCCGTTCCTGGAGACCGTCCGCCAGGTCCGCCACGAGGTCGGCCGGGACAACGTCTTCGTCGTGCACATCTCGCTGCTGCCCTACATCGGCCCCTCCGGCGAGCTGAAGACCAAGCCCACCCAGCACTCCGTGGCCGCACTGCGCAACATCGGTATCCAGCCGGACGCCATCGTGCTGCGCGCCGACCGCGACGTGCCGACCGCCATCAAGCGCAAGATCTCGCTGATGTGCGACGTCGACGAGGCCGCCGTGGTGGCCTGTGTGGACGCCAAGTCGATCTATGACATCCCCAAGGTGCTCCACACCGAGGGCCTGGACGCCTACGTCGTGCGCAAGCTCGACCTGCCGTTCCGTGACGTCGACTGGACGACCTGGGACGATCTGCTGGACCGGGTCCACAACCCCGACCACGAGGTCACCGTCGCCCTGGTCGGCAAGTACATCGACCTCCCCGACGCCTACCTCTCGGTGACCGAGGCCATCCGGGCCGGCGGCTTCGCCAACAAGGCCCGGGTCAAGGTCAAGTGGGTCGCCTCCGACGACTGCAAGACCCCCGCAGGCGCGCGCACCGCGCTCGGTGACGTCGACGCGATCTGCATCCCCGGCGGCTTCGGCGAGCGCGGCGTCATCGGCAAGGTCGGCGCCATCCAGTTCGCCCGCGAGAACAAGGTGCCGCTGCTCGGCCTCTGCCTGGGGCTCCAGTGCATCGTGATCGAGGCCGCGCGCAACCTCGCCGAGATCCCCGACGCCAACTCCACCGAGTTCGACGCCGCGACCGCCCACCCCGTCATCTCGACGATGGAGGAGCAGCTCGCCTACGTCGAGGGCGCGGGCGACCTGGGCGGCACCATGCGGCTCGGCCTGTACCCGGCGAAGCTCGCGGAGGGCTCGATCGTCCGCGAGGCATACGACGACCAGCCGTACGTGGAGGAGCGCCACCGCCACCGCTACGAGGTCAACAACACCTACCGGGCCGAGCTGGAGAAGAAGGCCGGACTGGTCTTCTCCGGCACCTCCCCGGACAACAAGCTCGTCGAGTACGTCGAGTACCCGCGCGAGGTGCACCCCTACCTCGTCGCCACCCAGGCCCACCCGGAGCTGCGCTCCCGCCCGACCCGCCCGCACCCCCTGTTCGCGGGCCTGGTCAAGGCGGCCGTCGCCCGCAAGGTGAGCGCGGCCGAGGGCAAGTAACGGCGGCCCGGCAGGCGTTACGGTGGACCGGGACGCGCATCCTCCGAGGACGCGCGTCCCGGTCACTGTTTTTTGTGGGAGGACGTAGATGGGTATCCAGGACACGCCCGAGGAATGGCCGGTCACCGCGACCGAGATCCCGTTCCGGGGCAACAAGACCAGCGTCCGCACCGATGACGTGGAGATGCCCGACGGCTCGGTCGTGCGCCGCGACTACCAGGTCCACCCCGGCTCGGTCGCCGTGCTCGCGCTCGACGACGAGGGCCGCGTCCTCGTCCTGCGCCAGTACCGCCACCCGGTGCGCCACAAGCTGTGGGAGATCCCGGCCGGACTGCTCGACGTCCCGGGGGAGAACCCGCTGCACGCCGCGCAGCGCGAGCTGTACGAGGAGGCCTACGTCAAGGCCGAGGACTGGCGGGTCCTCACCGACGTCTACACCACGCCCGGCGGCTGCGACGAGGCCGTACGGATCTTCCTCGCCCGGAACATCTCCGAGGCGGACGGGGAGCGCTTCGCGGTCTCCGAGGAGGAGGCCGACATGGAGCAGGCCCGGATCCCGCTCCAGGAGCTGGTGCGGGGCGTCCTCGCCGGGGAGCTGCACAACAACTGCCTGGTGGTGGGCGTGCTCTCACTGGCCGCCGCGCTCGCGGGCGACGGGCTCGACGCGCTGCGGCCCGCCGAGGCGCCCTGGCCCGCCCGGCCGTTCGAGGCCTGAGGTCCCGTACGGCCGTCCGGGACCGTCCGCACACCCCCGGTCGGACAAGATGCTGATCCGATCGGGGGACGTCCCCGCCGCGCTCCGCCCGATACGGCCACCCGCCTGAACTACGCTCTGCATGCCCGGACCGGAGTCCCGGCGGGCGACGCGTGCGGCGAAGTGGAGCGTGGCCCGTGACGGATCAGGCGGTGGACACCAGCGGCCCGGCCGAGGCAGCGGGGACCGAGGGGCCCGTCACCGTCGCACCACCCCGATTCTTCGGCCGCGCACGCGAGTTGAAGGAGCTGCGGGCCGATATCGAGCGGGCCGGCCTGGACACCATGGCCGGCCGCCGCAGCGGCCGGGCCCGGGTCCTGCTGATCGCCGGACGCCCCGGCTCCGGCCGTACCGCACTCGCCGAGGAACTCTCCCGCCGGCTTCTCGACTCCGGCGACTACCCCGACGGGGTGCTCCGGGCGCGCCTCGGCGAACCCGGCGGAGCCCGCGTCCCCGGCGAGCGCGCCGCCCGTGAGCTGCTGCGCCAGCTGGACGTGGCCGGGCCGCCCGGCGCGGACGAGGACGAGCTGACCGAGTTGGTCCGCGAGGCCCTGGCCGTGCGCCGGGCCGTCCTGCTGCTCGACGACGCGGCCGACGCCGAGCAGGTCGACCCGCTGCTGCCGGACAACCCCGACTGCCTCGTCGTCGCCACCGCCGAGGGGCCGCTGACCGGCATCCCCGGGGTGCGGCCCTGCACCCTCGGGGGGCTCGACGCCGCCTCCGCCGTCCAGCTGCTCTCCCGGGAGATCGGGCAGGTCAGGGTCACGGTCGACCCGCTCACCGCCGAGGCGCTGGCCGAGGAGTGCGGCGGACTGCCCGCCGCGCTCGTCCTGGTCGGCGGCCTGCTCGCCGACCGCCCCGCCGCCTCGGTCGCCGATGTCGCCAAACAACTGCGGGAGCTGCCCGAGGACACCGAGGTGCCCACCGGGGCACGGCCCCTGGCGCGGGCCTTCCGGCTGGTCCACGACTCCCTCGCGCCGACCCCCGCCCGGATACTGCGGCTGCTGGCGCTGGCCCCCGCGGGACTCGCGGACGCCCACACCGCCTCGGCGCTGGCCGGCTGCTCCGTCTCCGCCGCCCGCACCACGCTCGACGACTTCGTCCGGCTCGGCCTGCTGCGCGCCGACGGGGCCGAGCACCGGCAGTACGAGGTGCCCGGCTGTCTGGCGCCGATGCTGCGCGCGCTGCTGGAGGAGCGGGACCGGCCCGCCGAGATCCAGCTCGCCCGGGCCAGGATGCTGGAGCGGACCGTGCGCCTGCTCCAGTCCTGCCGGGCGGTCACCGACCCCGAGGGCTCCCCGTCCCGGCGCAGGCTCGCCGGACTGCCGCGCTCGCTGCGCTTCCCGCACCCCGAGGCCGCCGCCGACTGGCTGCGCCACCGCAGGCCCGCGTTGCTGGCCTGCGCGGCGGTCGCCGTCGAGGACGGTGAACTGGACACGCTGGCACGGCGGTTGGTCGCGGCCCTGGTGCGCGCGCTGGCCGTGCACGAGGGCACCGAGGCGGCCGCCCCCGACCTCTACGGGCTGCACGGTCTGGTGCTCGCCGTGGCGGAGCGGCGGGAACTGCCCCGGGAGCGGGCGGCGGCCCTGCTCAACCTCGCGGACCTCGACGCGGGGACCGGCCGGACCCGTGAGGCGCTGGTCCGCTACCGGGCCGCGCTGGACGCGGGCCGGGCCGCGAAGGACCCGTACGCCACCGGCCGGGCGATGGAGTCGATCGGCGGCGCCCACGCGGAACTGGGCGACTACCAGCGGGCCGCGGACTGGTACGGAAGGGCGCTGGCCCAGCGGCTCACCCAGGGCGAACGGGCCGACGAGGCACGGCTGTACGGCCGGCTGGGCACCGTCCACACCTACGCCGGGCGGTACGGCGAGGCGCTGCGCAGCTGGCGCGCCGCGGCGGCCGGCTACCGCAGGCTCGGGGATCTGCCGGCCCAGGCGCGCGCCCTCAGCGAGATCGCCCGGGTGCAGGAGTACGCGGGCCGCCCGCAGGAGTCGCTGCGGACCTGCCGCGAGGCCGTGGAGTGGGCCCGGCGGGCCGAGGACCTGCGGCTGCAGGCGGCCCTGGAGCTGCGGCTCGCGGACACCCTCGACCGGCTCGGAGACCCGGCCGCCGCGGGGCTCCACCGGGGCGCGGCCGAGAGACTGCTGGGCGAGGAGAGCATGGCCTACGAAATCCGTAGTGCCGCGACGGAAAATTAATGCTTTGTAAGGCTAGACAGCGCGAAACCCTTCATTAGACTGGCTGTGCCGCGGGTGTTCGCGGTGTCTCCATTTACACGGTGTTCATCCGGGTATGTATAGCCATGTCCGGATGACCCTCTGAGCCCAAGGACCGTGATCGACGTGAAGGTCGGCATCCCCCGCGAAGTCAAGAACAACGAGTTCCGCGTGGCGATCACGCCTGCCGGTGTGCACGAGCTCGTCCGTCACGGCCACGAGGTCGTCGTCGAGGAGGACGCCGGGGCCGGCTCCTCCATCACGGACGAGGAGTACATCGCGGCCGGGGCGCGCATCCTGCCCACCGCCGACGAGGTGTGGGCCACCGCCGACCTGCTGCTCAAGGTCAAGGAGCCGGTGGCCGAGGAGTACCACCGCCTCCGCAAGGACCAGACGCTCTTCACCTATCTGCACCTCGCCGCCTCCCGCGAGTGCACCGACGCGCTCCTGGAGTCCGGCACCACCGCCATCGCCTACGAGACCGTCGAGACCGCGAACCGCGCCCTGCCGTTGCTCGCCCCGATGTCCGAGGTCGCGGGCCGGCTCGCCCCGCAGGTCGGCGCGTACCACCTGATGCGCTCGGCCGGCGGGCGGGGCGTGCTGCCCGGCGGGGTCCCCGGCACGGCGGCCGGCCGCGCCGTCGTCATCGGCGGCGGCGTCTCCGGCTGGAACGCCACGCAGATCGCCGTCGGCCTCGGCTTCCACGTCACGCTGCTCGACAAGGACATCAACAAGCTCCGCGAGGCCGACAAGGTCTTCGGCACCAAGGTGCAGACCGTCGTCTCCAACGCCTTCGAGCTGGAGAAGGCCGTCGTCGAGGCGGACCTGGTCGTCGGCGCCGTGCTGATCCCCGGAGCGAAGGCCCCGAAGCTGGTCACCAACGAGCTCGTCGCCAAGATGAAGCCCGGAAGTGTACTTGTCGACATTGCAATTGATCAGGGCGGCTGCTTCGAGGACTCGCATCCGACGACGCACGCCGAGCCGACCTTCATGGTCCACGACTCGGTCTTCTACTGCGTCGCGAACATGCCCGGCGCGGTCCCCAACACCTCCACCTACGCCCTGACCAACGCCACGCTGCCCTACATCGTGGAGTTGGCGAACCGGGGCTGGGCCGACGCCCTGCGCCGCGACGCCGCGCTGGCCAAGGGCCTCAACACCCATGACGGACAGGTCATTTACCGCGAGGTGGCCGAGGCGCACGGCCTGCCGCACGTCGACCTGAGCACCCTTCTGGGCTGACGGGTCAACCCCCGGCGTCAACCTCGCGACCGCGGCCGGACCTTGCCGAGCAAGGTCCGGCCGCCGTCGTGCCGGGCGCGGGGCAACTCGCCTCGAACGTAACCGTTCAACCGATTCGTTCCCCGTCGAAAAGTGTGCCCGAGGGGCTGCGCACCCTTGACAGCGGGGTGTTCGATTGCCGACACATCGGGCCGGGTCCGGCGGATTGTGTTGCTGCGGACCGGTGACACGCCATAGAGTCGCCCATCGTCGGCATGGTGCCACGCTGACCTATCGATAAGTTTCCTGGTCACGTCCAAGGAGGTAAGACGACTTGTGAATGAGTCGACATTTACTCCCGGGGGTGTTCAACCAGGGATGCCCGCACAGGGCCAGAGCCCGGTGGGGCTGGAGGCTGTCGGCTCCGTCGCTGTCCGCACCTTCGCCACCCACCAGCACATGACGACAGCCCCCCAGACGATGGACGGCCTACACGTGAACGCCATGGCCGGCAACGAGAGCGGCCGCGACACCGCCCGCCTCGCCGACTTCGACGAAACACCCCAGGGGCACTTCTACGACCCCGACGCCGAGTACGAGCCCGACCCGGAGTACGCGGCCACCCTCGCGCCCGACGCCGCCCGGCAGCGCCGCGAGCGGATCGGCCCGACCGGCCGGCCCCTGCCCTACTTCCCGATCCCGGGTCCGCTGACCGACCACGGCCCCGCGAAGATCATCGCGATGTGCAACCAGAAGGGCGGCGTCGGCAAGACCACGTCGACCATCAACCTGGGCGCCGCGCTGGCCGAGTACGGACGGCGCGTCCTGCTCGTCGACTTCGACCCGCAGGGAGCCCTGTCCGTCGGCCTCGGCGTGAACCCGATGGAGCTCGACCTCACCGTCTACAACCTGCTCATGGAGCGGGGCATGGCGGCCGACGAGGTCCTCCTGAAGACCGCCGTGCCCAACATGGACCTGCTGCCGAGCAACATCGACCTGTCGGCCGCCGAGGTCCAGCTCGTCAGCGAGGTGGCCCGCGAGTCCACCCTGCAGCGCGCCCTGAAGCCGCTGATGGCCGACTACGACTACATCGTGATCGACTGTCAGCCCTCGCTCGGCCTGCTCACGGTGAACGCGCTGACCGCCGCCCACAAGGTGATAGTGCCGCTCGAATGCGAGTTCTTCGCGCTGCGCGGCGTCGCCCTGCTCACCGAGACCATCGAGAAGGTCCAGGAGCGGCTCAACCCCGAGCTGGAGCTGGACGGCATCCTCGCCACCATGTACGACTCCCGTACGGTGCACAGCCGCGAGGTCCTGGCGCGCGTCGTCGAGGCATTCGACGACCACGTCTACCACACGGTCATCGGGCGCACGGTCCGCTTCCCCGAGACCACGGTCGCGGGCGAGCCCATCACCACCTACGCCTCCAACTCCGTCGGTGCCGCCGCCTACCGCCAGCTCGCCAGGGAGGTGCTCGCCCGGTGTCACGCCGAGTGAGTCTGCCCGGGGCCGACGAACTGTTCCGCACCACCGGAGGGATGGGGCTCCAGTCCTCCTCCCCGGCGGAGCGTCGCCGCAAGGCGAACGGCGAGACCCGGGTACCGGCTCCGGCCGGCGAGGGCGAGGCCGGCGCGTCCGGCGAGGGCCCGGAGGCCCCCGAGGGCGCCGACCCCGCCCGGGAGGAGCACTCCGCCGCCGGCGCCGACGCCGGGGACTCGCGCAGCCGGGCCGGCGAACGCGACCGGGCCGCGGTGGCCCCGCAGACCCGCCGCACCCCGCCGCCCGCGCAGGAGCCGGCCGTCCAGCCGCAGCGCGGGCGCGGCGGCCGGGGGGCGAACCGCCGGCCCAGCGGCCGGGAGCGCCACGACGAGAAGATCACGGTCTATGTCTCCGCCGAGGAGCTGATGGACCTCGAACACGCGCGGCTGGTGCTGCGCGGCGAGCACGGCCTGGCCGTGGACCGGGGCCGGATCGTCCGCGAGGCCGTCGCCGTCGTCCTGGCGGACCTGGAGTCCCGGGGCGACGCGAGCATTCTCGTACGGCGGCTGCGCGGCCGCTGACCGGCGCGGCGCCGGTAGCCTGCACCGGGGGTCCGCACCCGGCCGACGAGGCCCGGAACCCCCGCCCGTGTCCCGCCGCACCCTGGAACCCCATGCCGACGTCCGACCAGCCCGCCCGCTCCAGCCGCCGCCCCCTGGGCCGTGGGCCGGGGGGCGGCGGCGTGGAGCCGGACCGGGAGCCGGCGGCGGAGACGACCGAGCCGGAAATCGTGCCCGCGCCGCCACCCGCGCCCGAGCCGGAGACCGTGCCCGCGCCGCCACCCGAGCCCGGGACCGTGCCGCCAGGCGTGCCCGATCCAGAGGCCGAGACCGCGCCCGAGGCGGTCCCCGAGGCCCCGGTCGAGCCGGAGTCCGCGCCCGCGCCCGCAGCCGTGCCCGAGCCCGACGACGGGCGTTTCACCGTGCGGCTCGCGAACTTCGAGGGCCCCTTCGACCTGCTGCTCCAGCTGATCTCCAAGCACAAGCTGGATGTGACGGAAGTCGCCCTCTCCAAGGTCACCGACGAGTTCATGGCCCACATCCGCGCCATGGGGCCGGACTGGGACCTCGACCAGACCACCGAGTTCCTGGTCGTCGCGGCCACCCTGCTCGATCTGAAGGCCGCCCGGCTGCTGCCCGCCGCCGAGGTCGAGGACGAGGCCGATCTGGCGCTCCTGGAGGCCAGGGACCTGCTCTTCGCCCGGCTGCTCCAGTACCGCGCGTACAAGCGCATCGCCGAGATCTTCAGCGAGCGCCTGGAGTCCGAGGGCCGCCGCTTCCCCCGTACCGTGGGGCTCGAACCGCACCACGCCGAGCTGCTGCCCGACGTCGTCATCAGCATCGGCGCCGAGGGCTTCGCCCGGCTCGCGGTGAAGGCGATGCAGCCCAGACCCCGGCCGCAGGTCTACATCGACCACATCCACGCCCCGCTCGTCAGCGTGCGCGAGCAGGCGGGCGTGGTGGTGGAGCGGCTGCGCGGGGCGGGCTCGGTCAGCTTCCGGGAGCTGACCGAGGACGCCCCGGACACCCTCACCGTGGTGGCACGGTTCCTGGCGCTGCTGGAGCTCTACCGGGAGAAGGCCGTCGTGCTGGACCAGGACGAGGCGCTCGGGGAGCTGATGGTGCGCTGGACCGGGGGAGAGGGAACGGAACCGACGGTGACCGACGAGTTCGACCAGGAGGCGGCGGACGTGCGGAACGAGCGGCGGGGCGTGACGGCGTGAGCGGGCCGGAGGCCACCGGAGGCGTGGCGGACCTGGACCTCAAGCCGGCCCTGGAGGCCGTGCTCATGGTCGTCGACGAGCCCGCCACCGAGGAGCACCTGGCCAAGGTGCTGGAGCGGCCCCGGCGGGCCGTGGCGGACGCGCTGCGGGAGCTGGCCGACGACTACACCGTGCAGCGCCGCGGTTTCGACCTGCGGCTGGTGGCCGGCGGCTGGCGCTTCTACACGCGCCCGGCGTACGCGGCGGCGGTCGAGCGCTTCGTCCTGGACGGGCAGCACGCCCGGCTCACCCAGGCCGCGCTGGAGACCCTGGCGGTGGTCGCCTACCGGCAGCCGGTGAGCCGTTCCCGGGTCTCCGCGGTCCGCGGAGTGAACTGTGACGGGGTCATGCGGACCCTGCTCCAGAGGGGCCTGGTCGAGGAAGCGGGCGCGGAACCCGAAACAGGTGCGATCCTGTACAGGACGACGAACTACTTTCTGGAGCGGATGGGCCTGCGTGGCCTGGATGAGCTCCCGGAGCTCGCGCCCTTCCTCCCCGAGGCGGACGCGATCGAGGCCGAGACGCTAGAGGGTGTGCCGTCGTTCGATCCGGACGCACCGGACACCCCGGATACTCACGCAGACGACAAGACGGATTTTTGATGCGAAGCAGTGGCAGGAACAGCGGAAGCGGCAGCGGCGGCGCGGGCCGGAGCGGCGGCACCGGCCGCGGTGGCGGCAGCGGAGGCAGCGGCGGCCGGAGCGGCGGCGGCCGGGGCGGAGCGCGGAACAACAGCGGCACGGGCCGCAACAGCAACCCGAACGCCCGCGCCCCCCGCTCCGAGCGCGACCAGCAGCGGGAGGAGCGCCCCCGCAAGCCCCGGCCCGAGGAGCGGCGCTACGACACCGGCCCGGACCGGCCCGGCGGCGACGGCGGTGCCCGCAAGGGCCGCGGCGCCGCGGCCCGGGGCGGTGCCAAGGGCGGCCCCAAGGCGGCGTCCGGCGGCTCCAAGGGCGGCGCCCGGCGCGGCCCGTACGGCGCCCCCGCCCGTCCGCGCGAGCTGGACGCCAAGATCGAGCAGCGCAACCGCGACCGGTACGCGGGCAAGGCCGACATCCGGACGCCCAAGACCCACCCGGGCGCCGAGCAGGAGGGCGAGCGGCTGCAGAAGGTCCTCGCCCGTGCCGGCATGGGCTCGCGGCGCGCCTGCGAGGAGCTGATCGAGCAGGCCAGGGTCGAGGTGAACGGCGAGATCGTCGTCGAGCAGGGCATGCGCGTCGACGTCCACAAGGACGAGATCAAGGTCGACGGCCTCACGGTCGCCGCGCAGTCGTACCTCTTCTTCGCCCTGAACAAGCCCGCGGGCGTCGTCTCCTCCATGGAGGACCCGGACGGCCGCCAGTGCCTCGGCGACTACGTCACCAACCGGGAGACGCGGCTCTTCCACGTCGGCCGGCTGGACACCGAGACCGAGGGCATCATCCTGCTCACCAACCACGGCGAGCTGGCCCACCGCCTCACGCACCCGAAGTACGGCGTGAAGAAGACCTATCTCGCCGCCATCCAGGGCCCGCTCCCGCGCGACCTGGGCAAGCGGCTCAAGGACGGCATCCAGCTGGAGGACGGCTACGCCCGCGCCGACCATTTCCGCGTCGTCGAGAACACCGGCAAGAACTACCTGGTCGAGGTGAGCCTCCACGAGGGCCGCAAGCACATCGTGCGGCGGATGCTGGCCGAGGCCGGCTTCCCCGTCGACCGGCTCGTGCGCACCGGCTTCGGCCCGATCCCGCTGGGCGACCAGAAGTCGGGCTGGCTGCGCCGGCTCACCAACACCGAGGTGGGCATGCTCATGCGCGAAGTCGGCCTGTAGGCGGACCGCACCACCGCTCCGGCCCGCGGCCGGTTCCCGTACGGCGAGATTCCCGTACGAGAACCGGCCGCGGGCCTTTTGCCGTCCCCGATCCTTCTTTATAGTCAGAGTGACTATTAAGGAGGCGGGCGTGAGTCTCGCGGATGTGCTGGATCCCCTGCAACGACCCCTGGTGACGGTCCTGGACACCCCGGTCAGCTGGACCGAGGTCCTGGGCTTCGGCAGCGGAGCGCTCTGCGTCTGGCTCGTGGCCCGCCAGCACCTCGCCAACTGGCCGATCGGCATCGCCAACAACGTCTTCTTCATCCTGCTGTTCACCCAGTCCGGGCTGTACGCGGACGCGGGTCTCCAGATCGTCTTCATCGCCCTTGCCGCGTACGGCTGGTGGACCTGGACCCACGGGGGTGGACCAGGGACCGACGCCCTTCCGGTGCGGCGCACCACCCGCACCGAATGGGCCTGGCTGCTCGCGGCAGGGGCGGTGGGTACCCTCGCGCTGACCGTGCTCCTGGACCGGGCGACCGACTCGACCGTGCCCTTCTGGGACGCCCTGACGACCGCGCTCTCGCTCACGGCGACCTACGGGCAGTGCCGCAAGCTCCTGGAGTCCTGGTGGCTGTGGATCGCCGCCGACGTGGTCTACATCCCGCTGTACGCGCACAAGGAGCTGTATCTGACCTCGCTGCTGTACGTCGGCTTCCTGACGCTGTGCCTGATCGGGCTGCGTTCCTGGGCGCGGGACCCGGGGCCTTCGGAGACCGCCGTCCCCCGCCGCGAGACCGTGGGGGGCGCCGCGTGAAGCGCTACGCCCACGGACTGGTGCTCGGGAAGTTCTACCCGCCGCACGCCGGCCACCACCACCTCGTCCGCACCGCCCGGGACCGCTGCGAGCGGCTGACCGTGCTGGTCTGCGCCGCCTCGGTCGAGTCCGTGCCGCTCGCGGACCGGGTCGCCTGGATGCGCGAGGTCCACCCGGACGTGACCGTCGTCGGCGCCATGGACGACACCCGGATGGATCTCCACGACCCGGCGATATGGGACGCCCACATGGCCGCCTTCACCGGAGCCGTGCCCGAACGGGTCGACGCCGTCTTCACCTCCGAGTCGTACGGGGACGAGCTGGCCCGCCGCTTCGGTGCCGAATCCGTCTGCGTCGACCCCGGCCGCACGGTCTTCCCGGTCTCCGGCACCGCCGTCCGCGCCGACCCGGCCGGCTGCTGGGACTTCCTGGAACCACCGGTCCGGGCCGCCCTCGCCCGTCGCGTCGTCGTGCTGGGCGCCGAGTCCACCGGCACCACCACCCTGGCCCGCGACCTCGCCGGCCACTACCGGCGGCGCGGCGGGATCTGGGCGCACACCGGCTATGTCGCCGAGTACGGACGCGCGTTCAGCGAGGAGAAGCTCGCCGCGCTGCGCGAGCGGTGGCCCGGGGCCCAGTGGGAGGACGTCTCCTTCACCACCCACGACTTCCCGCTCATCGCCGAGACCCAGAACGCCCACGAGGAGGCCGCCGCCCGCACCGGCTCCCCGCTGCTCGTCTGCGACACCGACTCCTTCGCCACGACCGTGTGGCACGAGCGGTACGTCGGCGGACGCAACCCCCTCGTCGAGCGCATCGCCGACCGGGTCACCCACCACCTCTGGCTCCTCACCGATCACGAGGGCGTCGCCTTCGAGGACGACGGACTGCGCGACGGCGAGGAGCTGCGCCCCTGGATGACCGAGCGCTTTCGGGCCGAACTGACCCGCACCGGGCGCCCGTTCACCGAGATCACCGGCAGCCGTGAGCAACGCCTCGCCGCGGCCGTCGAGGCGGTCGACGCCCTGCTCGCGAGGGGCTGGGACTTCGCCGCGCCCCTCCCGGAGCGCCGATGAGCGCCACCGCCCCGCCGGGCTACGACCCGCACGCCTTCGAACCGTTCGCCGTCACCGTCGACCTGGCCGTCTTCACGGTCCGCGAGACCCGGCTGCACGTCCTCCTCGTCGAACGCGGCGAGGACCCGTACAAGGGCCACTGGGCGCTGCCCGGCGGCTTCGTACGGCCCCGGGAGTCCGCCGAGGACGCGGCCCGCAGGGAGCTGGCCGAGGAGACCGGACTCACCGAGGACACCGTCTCGGCCCTCCACCTGGAGCAGTTGCGCACCTACAGCGACCCGGACCGCGACCCCCGGATGAGGGTCGTCTCCGTCGCCTACGCCGCCCTCGTCCCCGATCTGCCCGAGCCGCGCGGCGGCGGCGACGCCGCCAGCGCCCGCTGGTGGGACGCCGGACGGCTCGGCCCCCTCGCCTTCGACCACGACCGGATCCTCGCCGACGCCCGCGCCCGGATCGGCGCAAAACTCGAATACACCTGTCTGGCCACCGCGTTCTGTCCGCCCGAATTCACCCTGGGAGAGCTCCAGCAGGTGTACGAGACGGTCTGGGACGTCGAACTGGACCGGCCCAACTTCCGGCGCAAGGTCCTCGCCACGCCCGGCTTCGTCCAGGCCGTGGAGGGACCGCCGCGCCGCACCGGCGGACGGGGCAAACCGGCCGCCCTCCACCGGGCGGGCGCCGCCACCGCGCTGCACCCCCCACTGCTGCGACCGGAAGGAAAAAGCACGTGATCGTGACCAGGACCCTCACCAAACAGGCCGCCACCGGCGCCCTCACCGGACTCGCGCTCGGCGACGCACTCGGCTTCCCGACCGAGTTCAACAACGTCCCCTCGATCCTCGCCAAGTGCGGCCCGTGGCGCCAGATGCGGCTGCCGAAGCCGGCGTACGTCACCGACGACACCCAGATGACCCTGGCGCTGGCCCGGGGCATCCGCACCGCGACCGACCGCGGACTGCTCACCCCGCTGCGGCTGGTGCGCCCGGTGCGCGACGAGTTCGTCGACTGGTACCACTCGCCCGACAACAACCGCGCCCCCGGCCGCACCTGCATGACCGCCTGCCGGCTGCTGGACAGCGACCGCCTCTGGCAGGAGGCCAGCCAGACCGGCTCCAAGGGCTGCGGCGCCAACATGCGCGTGGCGCCCGTCGGCCTCGTCCCCGGCCTCAGCGAGGAGCAGCGGGCCGGCGCCGCCCAGCTCCAGGCCGCCCTCACCCACGGCCACCCCACCGCGCTCGCCGCCTCCGACCTCACGGCCCGCGCGGTGTACCTGCTGGCGCAGGGCGCCGAGCCGATGGGGCTGGTCGGCCAGTTGCGCAGCTACGCCTACGAGAACGGCAACCGGTACCACACCCGCTGGCTCGGCGACCTCTGGCGCTACGCGGGGGACTCCTCGCCCGAGCAGTACATCCAGCGCGGCTGGGACGAATGCCTCGCCGCCCTCGCCCGGGTCCAGGACGCCCTGCGCCACCCGTCCCCGGAGACCGACCCCTGCGAGGCCACCGGAGACGGCTGGACCGCCGAGGACGCCCTCGCCACCGCCCTGCACTGCTTCCTGCTCTTCCCCGACGAACCCGTCACGGCCCTGCGCCGCGCCGCCTGCACCCGGGGCGACTCGGACTCGCTCGGCTGCCTGACCGGGGCCTTCGCCGGAGCCCACCTCGGCTCGGCGGCCTGGCCCAAGGAATGGTCCGAGCGCATCGAGTACCGGAGCGACCTGCTGTCCCTGGGAGCCCTCTGGGACGCTTGAGCCATGCATACGGACACCGCACTCCTCCGGGACGCCGGGCTGCCGGTCACCGACCTCGCCCCGGTCGTCGCCGCCGAGACGCACCCGCTGCTGTTCGCCACGGTCTCCGGGGCGCATCTGTACGGGTTCCCCTCGCGCGACTCGGACGTGGACCTTCGGGGGGTCCACGTCCTGCCCGCCGAGGACCTGCTGGGGCTCCGGCAGCCGGAGGAGACCCGTTCGCGGATGTGGGACGGCGACGGAGTCGAGATGGACCTCGTCACCCACGATCTGCGCAAGTTCGTCCGGCTGATGCTGAAGCCGAACGGCTACGTCCTGGAACAGCTCCTCTCGCCGCTGGTCGTCCACACCACCCCGGCCCACGCCGAACTGGTGGCCCTCGCCCCGGACGTCCTCACCCGCCACCACGCCCACCACTACCGGGGATTCGCCACCACCCAGTGGCGGCTCTTCGAGCGCACCGGGCTGCTGAAACCGCTCCTCTACACCTTCCGGGCCCTGCTCACCGGAGTCCATCTGATGCGCACGGGCGAGGTGCTGGCCCATCTGCCCACCCTGCTCGACCGGGTGCCCGCGCCCGGCTACCTCCCCGCCCTGATCGAGGCCAAGGCCGCCGCCGAGCACGGGGGAGCCGACGCGGCGGACCGCGAGACGGCCGCGCGGGACGTGGCGGCGCTGCACGCCGTCCTGGAGACGGCACGGGAGGAGACGCGGCTCCCGGACGCCCCGGGCGGCTTCGACGCGCTCCACGACCTGGTGGTGCGCGTCCGGCTCGGGTCCTAAGGGGTGCCGTGCCGCGCCTCGGTGGCCAGCGCCGAGGCGCGGCGGGCGCGGACCAGGAAGTCCTCGACGCGGGCGCGGTCGGGAGCGGCGGGGAGCGGTGAGCGGAGGGCCGCCTCGTCGTTCTCCCCGGCCAGCCGGTTCATCCACCGCTCCACCTCCTCCCAGCTCACCTCCCCGCGCTTGACCGCCAGCAGGACCTCCCGTTGCGCGCCGACGTCGATGACCAGCTCCCCGGTGCGCAGCAGATCGCGAGCGGAGGCCAGCAGGCGCAGCAGATGCATGGCGTGCTTCCAGCGCGGCGCCCCGTAGTGCCGCACGTCCGCCTCCAGCTTGCGGCGCTGCCCCGCCGCGTACCGGGCGAAGGTCTCGTGCACCCGCCGGGACAGGAACGCCCCGCGCAGCGACAGCAGCTCCCGGCCCGTCGCGTCGATCCGCTCCACCAGCGGCGAGTGCAGGCACTCCAGCACATTCGGATTGGCCCGCAGCGCCAGGGAGCAGAACCGTTCCAGCTCCCAGGAGAACTGCTCGTCGGCCGGGCCCTCGACATGTGTCGGCGGCTTGTCGAACCGCCAGTACAGCGGGGTCGGGGCCAGGAAGACCCCGCGCCGGTCGGTGTCGCTGCCCTCCGTGGCCAGCCCGAAGGCCCGCGAGCCCATCACGCAGGAGTAGACCGTGTGGTCGCGCACCAGCGCCTCGTCCTCGGGGGTGATCATGCGGGGGAGCGTACGGGAAAGTCCGCACGCCGGAGGGCATCTCACGGACAGAGCGAAGCGGCGCCCGGCCCGCCGGTCCCTCTAGGCTGAAACCCGGCACACACGGGGCAGCACAGGCAAGGAGTACGACGTGGCGGTACGAGCGGTCCGGGGAGCCGTCCAGCTGGACCAGGACGAGGCCGGGCACATGGACGAGCGGGTCGGCGCGCTGCTGACCGAGGTCCTGGAGCGCAACAGCCTGGTCCCCGACGACCTCATCAGCATCTGGTTCACGGCGACGCCCGATCTGCACAGCGACTTCCCGGCCGCCGCCGCCCGGGGCCTGGGCATCGTCGACGTACCGCTGATCTGCGCCCAGGAGCTGGACATCGAAGGCGCCATGCCCCGGGTGGTCCGGGTCCTCGCCCACGTGGAGACCTATCTCGCCAAGTCCGAGATCTCCCACGTCTACCTCGGCGCCACCGCCGCCCTGCGCAAGGACATCGCCCAGTGAGAACCGCCGTCGTCATCGGAACGGGCCTCGTCGGCACCTCCGCCGCCCTCGCCCTCGCGGGCCGGGGCATCACGGTCCACCTCGTGGACCACGACCCCGAGTCCGCGCGCACGGCCGCCGCGCTCGGCGCCGGTACGGACGAGCCGCCCGAGGGCCGGGTCGACCTCGCCGTGATCGCGGTGCCCCCGGCCCACACCGCGACCGTCCTGGCCGCCGCCATGAACGACGGGGTCGCCCGCGGCTACCTCGACGTCGCCAGCGTCAAGGGCGGACCGCGGCGCGAGCTGGAGGCGCTCGGCGTCGGCCTCGCCCCGTACATCGGCACGCACCCCATGGCCGGCAAGGAGCGCTCCGGCCCGCTCGCCGCCACCGCCGACCTGTTCGAGGGCCGCCCCTGGGTGCTCACGCCCACCCCGGACACCGACACCGAGGTGCTCAACCTCGCCCTGGAGCTGGTCGCGCTCTGCCGGGCCGTCCCCGTCGTCATGGACGCCGACGCCCACGACCGGGCCGTCGCCCTGGTCTCCCACACCCCGCAGCTGATCTCGTCCATGGTCGCGGCCCGGCTGGAGGACGCCGACGAGACCGCGGTGCGCCTGTGCGGCCAGGGCATCCGCGACGTCACCAGGATCGCCGCCTCCGACCCCCGGATGTGGGTGGAGATCCTCTCCGCCAACCCCGGGCCCGTCGCCGACGTCCTCGCCGGGGTCGCCGCCGACCTCGGCGAGACCGTCTCCGCGCTGCGCGCCCTCCAGTCCGCCGACGAGGAGAAGCGGCGCGAGGGCACCGAGGGCATCCAGGACGTCCTGCGGCGCGGCAACGCCGGCCGGGTCAGGGTTCCCGGCAAGCACGGCGCCGCCCCGTCCTCGTACGAGATCGTGGCCGTCCTCATCAGCGACCGGCCGGGCGAGCTGGCCGCCATCTTCGCGGACGCGGGCCGCTCCGGGATCAACATCGAGGACGTGCGGATCGAGCACGCCACCGGCCAGCAGGCCGGCCTGGTCCAGCTCATGGTCGAACCGAGCGCCGCCCCGTCCCTCGCCGCGGCCCTGCGCGAGCGCGGCTGGTCGATCCGTCCCTGAGGCGGTGCGCGCGGTTGTCCACAGGGGTGGTCGGACCCGCCCCGGCACTCGGTAACCTGGTGCGGGGCGGGTTTCACGCGTCCCGTCCCGCCCGCCCCGTGCAACCAGGAAGGTGTCCACCACCGTGGAAACCGCAAGCGCCGCCGTCCGGACCGCCCCGGCCGCCGTGATCGTCGCCATCGACGGCCCCTCCGGCACCGGCAAGTCCAGCACGTCCAAGGCCGTCGCCGCCAAGCTCGGCCTGAGCTACCTGGACACCGGTGCCCAGTACCGGGCGATCACCTGGTGGATGCTGAACAACGGCATCGACGTGCACGACCCGGTCGAGGTGGCCACCGCGGCCGGCAAGCCGGTCATCGTCTCCGGCACCGACCCGGCCGGCCCGACCATCACGGTCGACGGCGAGGACGCCTCCGGACCCATCCGCACCCAGGAGGTCACCTCCAAGGTCAGCGCGGTCAGCGCCGTCCCCGAGGTCCGCGCCCGCATCACCGAGCTCCAGCGCACCATCGCGGCCGGCGCGGAGAAGGGCATCGTGGTCGAGGGCCGCGACATCGGCACCACCGTGCTGCCCGACGCCGACATCAAGATCTTCCTCACCGCGTCCCCGGAGGCCCGCGCGGCCCGCCGCAGCGGCGAGGTCAAGGGCTCCGACCTGGCCGCCACCAAGGAGGCGCTGATCAAGCGGGACGCGGCCGACTCCGGCCGCAAGACCTCCCCGCTCGCCAAGGCGGACGACGCCGTCGAGGTCGACACCACCGAGCTGACCCTCCAGCAGGTCATTGAGTGCGTCGTTACCCTCGTCGGGGAGACGCGGGCCGCGAAGTGACACCCGTCACGTCCGCGCCCTCGCCGCGCGGAGCGGCGATCGGACGCGGCATCGGGATCGGCCTGATGTACGGGCTCTTCCGGCCCCGTGTCCTCGGCGCCTGGCGCGTCCCGGCCTCCGGACCCGTCATACTCGCGGTGAACCACTCGCACAACATCGACGGGCCGATGCTGATGGGCACCGCGCCCCGGCCCGTCCACTTCCTGATCAAGAAAGAGGCGTTCGTCGGCCCGCTCGACCCCTTCCTGCGCGGAATCGGTCAGCTCGACGTGGACCGTACGACCGCCGACCGCACCGCCGTCACCCGGGCCCTCGGGGTGCTGGAGGGCGGCGGGGTGCTCGGGATATTCCCCGAGGGCACCCGGGGCGACGGGGACTTCGCCTCGCTGCGCGCCGGACTGGCGTACTTCGCGGTCCGCAGCGGAGCGCCGATCGTCCCCGTGGCCGTCCTGGGAAGCACCGAGCGCCGCGGACGGTTGATATCGGCACTGCCGCCGCTGCGCAGCCGCGTCGACATCGTCTTCGGAGCACCCTTCGAGGCCGGTGACGGAAGCGGCAGGCGCACACGCACGGCGCTGGACGAGGCCACGCTGCGCATCCGGGCCCGGCTGACCGGCCACCTGGAGCACGCCGGACGCCTCACCGGGCGTACCGGGTAAGACATGAGTAGTGGACCGCGCGCGGCGCGGTCCATCGATGATGATGCAAAGAGGAACGGACTTCATGAACGACCAGATTCACTCCGGCGGCTCGGACCACGAGCACGGAGCGCTTGGCGATGCCGAGTACGCGGAGTTCATGGAGCTCGCCGCGCAGGAGGGGTTCGACCCCGAGGACGTCGAGGGCGCCATCGGTGAGGCCGGTCACGGCCCGCTGCCCGTGCTCGCCGTCGTCGGCCGGCCGAACGTCGGCAAGTCGACCCTGGTGAACCGGATCATCGGCCGCCGCGAGGCCGTCGTCCAGGACAAGCCGGGCGTCACCCGCGACCGCGTCAGCTACGAGGCCGAGTGGGCGGGCCGCCGCTTCAAGGTCGTCGACACCGGCGGCTGGGAGCAGGACGTGCTGGGCCTGGACGCCTCCGTGGCCGCCCAGGCGGAGTACGCCATCGAGACGGCCGACGCCGTCGTGTTCGTCGTCGACTCGACCGTCGGCGCCACCGACACCGACGAGGCCGTCGTCAAGCTGCTGCGCCGGGCCGGCAAGCCCGTCGTGCTCTGCGCCAACAAGGTCGACGGGCAGAGCGGCGAGGCGGACGCCACCGCGCTGTGGTCGCTCGGCCTCGGCGAACCCCACCCGGTCTCCTCGCTGCACGGCCGCGGCACCGGCGACCTCCTCGACGCCGTCCTGGAGGCGCTCCCCGAGGCGCCCGCGCAGTCCTTCGGCAGCGCCCCCGGCGGACCGCGCCGGATCGCGCTGATCGGCCGCCCCAACGTCGGCAAGTCCTCGCTGCTGAACAAGGTGGCCAACGAGGAGCGCGTCGTCGTCAACGAGCTGGCAGGCACCACCCGCGACCCGGTCGACGAGCTGATCGAGCTCGGCGGCATCACCTGGAAGTTCATCGACACGGCCGGCATCCGCCGCCGCGTCCACCTCCAGGAGGGCGCGGACTACTACGCCTCGCTGCGCACCGCCGCCGCCGTGGAGAAGGCCGAGGTCGCCGTCGTCCTGATCGACGCCAGCGAGTCGATCAGCGTCCAGGACCAGCGCATCGTCACCATGGCCGTGGAGGCCGGACGCGCCGTCGTCCTCGCCTTCAACAAGTGGGACACCCTCGACGAGGAGCGCCGCTACTACCTGGAGCGCGAGATCGAGACGGAGCTCGGGCAGGTCGCCTGGGCCCCCCGGGTCAACGTCTCGGCCCTCACCGGCCGGCACATGGAGAAGCTGGTCCCGGCGATCGAGACGGCCCTTGAGGGCTGGGAGACCCGGGTCCCCACGGGCCGGCTGAACGCCTTCCTCGGCGAGATCGTCGCCTCCCACCCGCACCCGGTGCGCGGCGGCAAGCAGCCCCGCATCCTCTTCGGCACCCAGGCCGGCACCAAGCCCCCGCGCTTCGTGCTCTTCGCCTCCGGCTTCCTGGAGCACGGCTACCGCCGCTTCGTGGAGCGCCGCCTGCGCGAGGAGTTCGGCTTCGAGGGCACCCCGATCCACATCTCGGTGCGGGTCCGGGAGAAGCGCGGCCGCAACAAGTAGCCCCGCACGGGGACGCACGACGGAGCCCCTGGCCCACTCGCCGGACGAGTGGGCCAGGGGCTCCGTCGTGCGGGGGCGTCCCGCGTCAGGCGCCCCCGGAGCCCGGTGGCAGGGCCGCCGGCGGCCTGCCGCGGCCCGCGTGCCGTCCGACCCGCTGCCAGGAGCCCAGACCGCCCGCACGGCCCGTGGAGGCGCCGGGGCCGCCCGCACCGCCACCCGGTCCGGAGGCGGCCGAGTGGACGCCCAGCGGGGCGCGGGTGGCGAAGAGTCCGGCGCCGAAGGCCGGCATCGCCAGACCCTCCTCGCCGCTCCGGTCGCCCGGCAGCGCCCGGAACGAGCGGCGGTACTCGGAGTACAGCGCGTCGTAGATCGGGGTCTGGGAGGGGCCGCCCGAGGGGTCCCGCGCGGGACGCATCGCGGGGATCGGGCTCGGGCGCTGGTGAGAGGGGTCGTATGCGTGCACGTAGGTGCCAACGACCCCGCCCGCCGTCGGATGCGGCCCCACGGGAGAAAGACCGGCGCGCGCCGGTCGCGCGGCCATGATCAGGTCCCGGCCAGCGGCATCGCGGCGGCGACCAGCAGCCCGCTCGCCGTGGCCTTCTCCAGCGCGTCGCGCAGCAGGTCCTCGCGGGGCTGCTGGCCGATCGAGCCGGCCGGCGCCGCGTACACCAGCACCGTCTGCGACTTGTTGGCGGCGGTCCGCCAGCCCTCGGTGACCTGGAGCGGCGCGTGCGCCTGCCACCAGGCGACCGGGGCACCGCCGCCCGTACCGGGCTGGAGCACCGCGTGCAGCTGCCCCATGGCCAGCAGGATCGACCAGCCGTGCAGCACCTCGGGGACCTGGTCCATCCGGTGCACCGGGCGGAAGCCCTGCTCCAGCAGGAGCGGAAGGAACTCGTCGCCGCCGGCGCCGTCGGTCCCCGGGCGGGCGATCGGCCCGGTCGGCTCGACCACCAGGGCGGGGTGCAGCTCGTCGTCGATCAGGACGAGGCCGCTGGTGATGCCGAGCACCGCCTGATCGGGGGCCCGGTCGAGGTCCTCCGGATCGCCCCCGGTGATGCTGCGCACGGCCCCCTGCAACTGCTCCTCGGCGACCTGGACGACCTGGGAGGGAATGCAGGTCGCGTGGGCGAAGGCGAGGACGGCGGTCTCCTCGCCGACGAAGAGCACCGTGCTGGTGCGCTCCTGTTCGGAGTCGCCGGGGGTCCGGCAGGAGGTGCAGTCGTAGCTGCCGGGGGCGTTGTCGCCGATGAGCAGCCGGTCGGCTTCGGCGTCGCCGATCTCGGCGCGTACGTCCTCGCTGACGTCGAGCATGCGCGGCACGGGTGGCTCCTCGAACTCGGTACGTGCGCCGGGCGGTTCCCGGCTCATGAAGGAGACAACGGGCGATCCGCCGCCGGGGTCACGCGGGAAGGCGAACGGAATCGAACCGGCACCGGGCCGGGGGCGCGCGGGCCCGCGCGGGCGGGGCCCGCGGAGCGTCCGGGACGATCGGTCGCCAGCCGTCGGCGGGGGCCCGGAGCGGGGGCGGAATGCGGAGGTTCCGGATGTCCGGTATACGGGCGGAAGGGGGCCGAAGGGGCGGGGCGGTCGGATGGTGTGGATATCACCTCCTCCGGATAAGGCTGCGATAAGGATGAGTGAATTCCCGGTGGTGTGTTTCTTTACGAGTGGACAGGGGAGAGGGAAACGGGCGTCAACCGGTAGTGGTTATTCCGCTTGTTTCCGTCGCCCATTCGGCCCGGTGTGATGATCCTTTCAGAGACTGTGTGCTTACTGTGTGCCCGTTGCGAAATCGCACGTTAGGCCGAAGGGTTATGGGGCGAACGTGTGTAGTGATCTTGTGACACAAGTGTGACCGGCGCGGGGCATGCGGATGCCCTGCGACCGGGTGGTGCCCCCGCTTCCGCCGCCGTCCCGGGCCGCCTACGGTGAGGGGTATGGCACCCGTACCGAACCCCCCGGCCCAGCCCGACGACACGCCGGGCGCGTATGTCGGCCTCCCCTCCGAGGCCGCCGAGCGGCGCGCCCGGGAGCGCGGCTGGGCCACTGTCAGAGCGCTGCCGCCGGGGACCGTGATCACCATGGAGTTCCAGGCCGGCCGGATCAACTTCGAGGTCGAGGCGGGCGTCGTCCGGCGCTGCTGGACGGGCTGAGGCCCGCTCCGGCCCGGACACGGCGAAGGCCCCGACCGCAGTCGGGGCCTTCGCCGTGTCCGGGGTCAGCCGCCGGTCACGGGCCGGGCCGGGGCCGCGCCGCCGCGCGGCGCACGGTCCGGATGCGGGGCCGGGCGGCGGCTGCCGGACGGCGGGACGGGGGGCCGCTCGGAGCGGGCCGGGTGGCCCTGGTGCCCGGACGGCCCCGAGAGGGCGCGTGGACGGGCCCCCGTGGCCGTCACGACCGCCGGGGGGTGCCCGCCCCCCGTGGTCTCGCGGACGGTGTTCCGCGGGGCGCCCTCGCCGACGGCCGGCAGGGCCGCGGGCGCGGGGCGCGGGGTGTCGGCGGCGACGGGCCCCGCCGGGGCCGGGGTCCGGCCGCGGGCGGACAGCCACTCGCGGGCGGCGAAGATCCAGTTCTCGGCCCGGGTGATCAGTGGCTCGACCCACGGCAGGCCCAGCAGGATCAGCAGCCCCGCGGCCCAGCCGAGGAGCACGTCGCTGAGCCAGTGCGTGCCGAGGTAGACCGTCGTGAGGCCGACGCCCAGGGAGACCAGCGCGGACATGGCCGACAGATAGCGCCTGGCCCTCGGCGTGGCGGCCAGATAGGCGAGGATGCCCCAGGTCACGACGGCGTTCGCGGTGTGACCCGAGGGAAATATATCGCCGCCGGCGAAGAGCTCCGCCGATCCGATCCGGGTCGCGTAGTGCGGGCCGAGCCGGCCGAGGCCGATCTTGACCGCGCCCACCGACAGGTTGAGCAGCAGCAGCGAGGCGCCGAGCGTGAGCAGCGGCCGCAGCGTGTGCTGGCGCCAGGAGCGCCAGCCGAGCCAGCAGGCGACCATCACGGCCGTCGGTCCGCGCTGCCCGAGGACGACGTAGTAGTCGAGGAAGGCGTGGATGCCGGGCCACTGCTGGTACGGCCGGAAGAGCATGACCTTCCAGTCCAGGGCCACCAGCCAGGACGACATGAGCACGGCAATGACGATGGCCACATAGAAGGCCAACGTCCCGCCGAAGAGAGCGATGCGGTGACGGCTCATCCGCGGTGTCTCTATCTTCGGCGGCTCCGGCTCCCGGTCCAGGCGGGCAAAGATGTCGGTACG
Organism: Streptomyces sp. NPDC001515; assembly: GCF_053597115.1. Lineage (NCBI taxonomy): Bacteria > Bacillati > Actinomycetota > Actinomycetes > Kitasatosporales > Streptomycetaceae > Streptomyces > Streptomyces sp. NPDC001515. The sequence continues at coordinate 13,101 of NZ_JBSFHN010000047.1, read as the reverse complement.
CACCCAATCGACGTTACAGCGAGTGAGTGGGTGACCCGGTCGATCCGGGCGCTTTGTGATGACGATGTGATGTGGCCCGTGTCTCGTCCGGGCCCGTTTTCCATGGCCGCGACGGATTTCCCGATCGCCTTTTCCGCATTCCGCCGGAGGTCTTTCCATAAAAGCATTCGGTGATGGACGGAAAAAACTACCGGCGCGTATTCCAGCCGTATCCCCGGGCTCTCCGGGCTGAACGGACGGTGGCGGTCCGGTTACGGGAGGGCTTCGCCCGAGGGGCGCCGAGGGGGCCGGACGGCCCCCGGGACCGGCTCCCGGACCGGTCCGCGCAGGTCGCGGCCGGGGGCGGGGTAGGGGGGCGGCGGAACCCGGCGCAGTGGCGTACGCCACACTCGACGGCGCCGGGGGCTATGAGATCGGCCACGTGTGGCCCTGCCGAACTCGCGTACGCTGCGGATCACTCGCCCGTCGATGCCGGGTCCGGGGGACAGCGGGTGCCGCGTCCCCGGGGCGCCCGCCGAGCGCGAGCGACTTCTTGGGAGGTAGCTGCATGTCAGGAACGACCACGGCCCGCATCCGTCTGCGCGAAGCCGCCGGCGGCGCCAACCGCTGGGTCGTCCTGGTCGTGCTCTGCCTCAGCCTGCTGCTCGTGGCGCTCGACGCGACCGTGCTCCACGTCGCCGTCCCCGCCGTCACCGAGGACCTGCGCCCCGGCGCCGAGGCCCTGCTGTGGATCGTGGACGCCTACCCGCTGGTCTGCGCCTCGCTCCTGATCCTCTTCGGCACGCTCGGTGACCGGGTCGGAAGACGGCGCGTCCTGCTGCTCGGCTACGCGCTCTTCGGCGTCGCCTCCGCCGTCGCGGCCCTGGCCGACAGCGCCGGGGTGCTCATCGCCGCCCGTGCGCTGCTCGGCGTCGGCGGCGCGATGATCATGCCCGCCACCCTCTCCCTCCTCCGGCAGGTCTTCCCCGACCGGCGGGAGCGGGCCGTGGCCATCGGCGTGTGGAGCGCCGTCGCCGCCGTGGGCGCCGCCACCGGGCCGGTCATCGGCGGCTTCCTCGTCGAGCACTTCTGGTGGGGCTCGGTCTTCCTGATCAACATCCCGCTGATGGCCCTGATCCTGCCGGTCGCCCGGCTGCTGCTCCCCGAGTCCCGGGGCGGCCACGACGGACCCTGGGACGTCCTCGGCGCGCTGATGGCCGCCGCCGGGGTCCTCGGCCTGGTCCTCGGCGTCAAACGGGCCGGCGGCGGCGAGGGGCCGCTCGCCCCGGCCACCGTCCTTCCGCTGCTGGCCGGGGCCGGGCTGCTCGCCGCCTTCGTCCGCCGGCAGAAGCGGCGCACGCATCCGCTGGTCGACATCGGCATGTTCGCCCGGCCCGCCTTCTCCACCGCGGTCGGCTGCATCGTCCTCGCCATGCTGGCCCTGGTCGGCCTGGAGCTGATCGCCGTCCAGTACCTCCAGCTCGTCCTCGGCCTGAGCCCGCTGGAGACCGGGCTGCGGCTGCTCCCGCTCACCTTCGCCGCCATCGCGGCCGGCGCCACCGGCTCGTACACCCTGCGCCGGGTCGGCCCGCGCCGGATGGTCGGTGCCGGGTTCGTGCTGACGGCCGCCGCGGTGCTCGCGCTGACCGCGATGGGCGCGCACGACCGGCCCGCGCTGCTGACCGCCGCCTTCGTGGTGCTCGGCTTCGGCCTCCAGTCCACGCTGTTCGGCGCGTACGAGTCGATGCTCAGCGACGCGCCCGCCGACCGGGCGGGCGGCGCCGCCGCGATCGGCGAGACCTCCTACCAGCTCGGGGCCGGCATGGGCATCGCCCTGCTGGGGAGCGTCATGAACGCCGCGTACGCCCCCGGCCTCGCCGGACTCGCCAAGGAGGGCGTCCCGGCCGCCGCCGGCGCCGCCGCCGCCCACTCCCTCGGCGAGGCATACCAGGAGGCCGCCCGGCTCGGCGGCCCGCTCGGGGCCCTGCTGCGCAGCACCGCCCGGGACGCGTTCGTCTCCGGACTGCACCTCACCCTGCTGGTCAGCGCCGGTCTGCTGCTGCTCGGGGCGCTCGCCGCACTCCGGCTGCCCCGGCTGATGGAGTGCCCGCCGCCGCACCGCGAGCCCGCCCGCGCCGGCTCCGGCCACCCGATGCCCGCGCCCCGCCCCGCGGCGGAGACCGCCGTGCGCGGCGCCGTCCCCGCCCCGTGCGAGCCGCCGTCCCAGGACCGGCCCGAGGTCCTGCTCCGCCTCCCGGCGCGCCGCCGCCCCGCCGAGGCCACGGGCTCTGGACGCACGGCACACTGAGCCGTACCGTCGGCACGGCGCCCGACTAGCACTGCTAGTTTTCGGCGTGCCGACCCCGGTCGTCCACCGACCCCGGTCGCCCGATCGACCCCCGTACCGTGCGAGCCGCCGGAGGCACCCCCTCATGTCCACCGCCCCGTCCGCCAAACTGCCGCCCTTCGACCCCCGCGACCCGATCGGCATCGACGATCTGCTGGGCGCCGAGGACCTCGCGATCCGCGACACCGTCCGGTCCTGGGCCACCGACCGGGTTCTGCCGCACATCGCCGAGTGGTACGAGAACGGCGAACTGCCCGGCATCCGCGAGCTGGCCCGCGAACTCGGCTCGCTCGGGGCGCTGGGCATGTCCCTGGAGGGCTACGGCTGCGCGGGCGCCACCGCCGTCCAGTACGGACTGGCCTGCCTGGAGCTGGAGGCCGCCGACTCGGGCATCCGCTCGCTCGTCTCCGTCCAGGGCTCCCTCGCCATGTACGCGATCCACCGCTTCGGCTCCGAGGAGCAGAAGCGGCGGTGGCTGCCCGGTATGGCGGCCGGTGAGACCATCGGCTGCTTCGGCCTCACCGAACCCGACCACGGCTCCGACCCCGCGGGCATGCGGACCTTCGCCGAGCGGGACGGCGAGGACTGGGTGCTGAACGGCCGCAAGATGTGGATCACCAACGGTTCCGTCGCCGGGGTCGCCGTCGTCTGGGCGCAGACCGACCGGGACGGCGGGGCCGCCGGCATCCGCGGATTCCTGGTCCCCGCCGGCACCCCCGGCTTCTCCGCGCCGGAGATCAGGCACAAGTGGTCGCTGCGCGCCTCGGTCACCAGCGAGCTGATCCTGGACGGGGTGCGGCTGCCCGCCGACGCGGTGCTGCCCGGCGCCACCGGGCTGCGCGGCCCGCTCAGCTGTCTCAGCCACGCCCGCTACGGCATCGTCTGGGGGGCCATGGGCGCGGCCAGGTCGGCGTTCGAGACGGCCGTCGACTACGCGCGGACGCGTGAGCAGTTCGGGAAGCCCATCGGCGGCTTCCAGCTCACCCAGGCCAAGCTCGCCGACATGGCCGTCGAACTGCACAAGGGCATCCTGCTCGCCCACCACCTCGGCCGCCGGATGGACGCGGGCAGGCTCCGCCCCGAGCAGGTCAGTTTCGGGAAGCTGAACAACGTGCGGGAGGCCATCGAGATCTGCCGCACCGCGCGCACGGTCCTCGGCGCGAACGGGATCTCGCTGGAGTACCCGGTGATGCGGCATGCGACGAATCTGGAATCGGTGCTCACCTACGAGGGAACCGTGGAGATGCACCAGTTGGTACTGGGCAAGGCGCTCACCGGTCTCGACGCTTTCCGGTGAGCACCCTGCTCAGCTCTGGTTGAAGAAGCCGTCGGCCGGCCGGCCGACGGCCTCGCCGCTGACGACGTGGGTGTCGGCGGGGCTCAGCAGGAAGACCCGGGTGGCCACGCGGTCGATCGAGCCGCGCAGTCCGAAGATCAGGCCCGCGGCGAAGTCCACCACGCGCTTGGCGTCGGCCGCGTCCATGGACGTGAGGTTCATGATCACCGGGACGCCGTCCCGGAAGAGCTCGCCGATGCTCCGGGCGTCCCGGAAGCTCTCGGGGGTCACGGTGGCGATGCGGCGGCCCGTCTCCTCGGCCGTCTCGGTGGCCACCCTCACCCGGGGGTCGGTCACCCAGGCCTGGGCCTGACCGGTCGTCCCGGTCCGCGCGCCCTCGACGTACTCCTCGTCGTCGTAGTACCGCTCGTCGTTGTCCTCCACGAGGCCCAGCCAGGCACTCGCCTTGCGCACCGATCCCATGGACGCCTCCTCTCACCGCGGTTCCTTGGTGTTCCGCATGTCTTTCGTATCCCTATGGTCGTCCATCATGCGGATCGTGCGCCAAGGGGATAGGCGGCGCGCAGGGCATTCGTGACGGTACTGGTGCAGAACATGTGGCGATTCGTCAAGGTACGTCCCGCATACGGCCCCTGGACATAGGAAAATATGCTTCTCCGGTCCGTATGGGTGACCTGGGGGACGTACGGGTGAACGGATCACTCGATACGATGCACGTCGCGCAGGCGGCCGAGCGCCGCGTACAACTGAACGACTCCCGGGGGATGGCCGTGTTCGGAATCGTCAGGCCCTGTGCCCACCGCCTGTCGGAGGGGCTGAAGACCGAGTGGATGGCCCATCTCTGCGGGCTCTGTCTGGCACTTCGCTCCGACCACGGGCAGTTCGCCCGGATCGTCACGAACTATGACGGTTTGATCGTCTCGGTGCTGACGGAGGCTCAGGCCGAACGCGCCCCCGGCCGGCGCCGCACCGCCGGTCCCTGCCCGCTCCGCGCGATGCGGACCGCGCCCGTCGCACACGGCGAGGGCGCCCGGCTCGCCGCCGCCGTCTCCCTCGTGCTGGCCTCCGCCAAGGTGCGCGACCACGTCGCCGACCGGGACGGGCTGTTGGCGCGCCGCCCGGTGGCCGCCGCCGCCCGTCGCGTGGCCGCCGGCTGGGACCGGGCCGGGGCTCGCGCCGGGGCCCGGCTCGGCTTCGACACCGCCGTCCTCGTCGACGCCGTCGACCGGCAGACCGGCATCGAACGGCTCGCCGGCCCCGGCACCCCGGTGCTCACGGTCACCGAACCCACCGAGACCGCCACCGCGGCCGCCTTCACCCACACCGCCGTCCTCGCGGGCCGGCCCCGGAACGCCGAACCCCTGGCCGAGGCGGGCCGGCTCTTCGGGCGCCTCGCCCATCTCCTGGACGCCGTGGAGGACCAGGAGGCCGACGCCGCGTCCGGAGCCTGGAACCCGCTCACCGCCACCGGCACCTCCCGTGCCGAGGCCCGCAGGCTCTGCGACGACGCACTCCACGGCATACGGCTGGCGCTGCGCGACGCCGAGTTCACCGACGGCCGCCTCGCCCATGTGCTGCTCGCCCACGAACTGCGCCGCTCGGTCGACCGGGCCTTCGCCACGGACAGCTGCTCGCACCGGGAGGGCGGCCTGCTCACCGCGACCGGCGGACCGTCAGAAACCGTGCTCACGGGCTCGTTCGGCCCGGCTCCCGGCAATCCGTACGCCCCGTCGGGGCCCGGCGCGCCCTTCGGCCCGCCGCAGCCGCCGCCCGAGCCCCCGCGCGACCGGCGCGGGCTGATCATGGGCTGCCTGGTGTGGGCGGGACTCGCCTGCACCTGCCAGATGTGCTGCGGCACCTTCGAGGACCCGTGGAGCGGGCAGCGCCGCGAAGGACTGTGCAGCCAGTGCGACTGCGGCAACTGCTGCGACGCGTGCGACTGCTGCAGCAACTGCGGCGACTGCTGCGACGGCTGTGACTGCTGCGACTGCAGCTGCTGAGGCCGCGTCACCTTCGGAAACCGGCGTACGGACGTGGTCCCGTCCGACGGACGGGACCGGTGAGGGGAGGGTGGTGCGGAGCTGTGTGTCCGGGGGCGCGCTGGGAAAGGGGCTCGTACGCCGGTCACGGCGCGAGCGGGAGAACGGGAGAAGCAGGGGGCGCGCTCAACAGGAACAGGACCACACGCGACCGAAGTCGATGTGGGAGCGCCTGACCAGCCACTGCTGCGAATGCATGGCGCCAGTGGACCAGGCATCCGGGTGAACCGTCAACTGCCCCCGGACGCACGGCTCACAGTGTGGACAGGCTTGACAGCACCCCGTGCACCGGGATTGTCTCGAAGCACCGGACCGGGCTGAGGGGCCCGTCCGCGTGCTGTACCGAAAGCTGTTCTCCGTGCCGGGGGCGCGCGCCGTGCTCGATCGCCGCATCCACGGAGTCTCCGCATGCCCGCGCAGCCGCACCCTCGTCCGCCGGTGCCTTCCGCACCCGCTCCCGTCCTCCCCGCCCCGCACCGCCGCACCCGCGCGGGTGCCCGGTGACGCCCGCCGTGTCCCTCGTCGTCGTCGGCGCGGGCCCCCGCGGCACCGGCCTCGTCGAACGCCTCGCCGCCAACGCCCCCGCCCTGTGGGGCGACCGCCCGCTCGACCTCCACCTCGTCGACCCCTACCCGCCCGGCGCCGGGCGGATCTGGCGTGACGGCCAGTCACCCCTGCTGTGGATGAACTCCATGGCGGAGGACGTCACCATGTTCACCGACGAGACCGTCCGCCTGGAGGGCCCCGTCCGGCCCGGACCCGCCCTGGACGCCTGGGCGGCCGGACTGCGCGCGTCCGAAGCCGCGTCCGTCACCGACGACCCCGGGCTCCGCGCCGAGATCGAGGGCCTGCGCGGCCAGGACTTCCCCAGCAGGCGGCTCCAGGGCGCCTATCTGCGCTGGGTGTACGAACAGGCCGTCGCCGCGCTGCCGCCCTCCGTCACCGTCCACGAGCACCGCCGCCGCGCCCTGCGCGTCACCGGCCCGCGCGAGGGCCGCCAGCGGGTCCATCTGGAGGGCGGCCCCCCGCTCGACGCCGACCTCGTCGTCCTCACCCTCGGCCACCTGGACGGCGAACCGGACCCCGAACAGCGCCGGCTCGCCGACTTCGCCCGCCGCCACGGGCTCGTCCACCTGCCGCCCGACTTCACCGCCGACACCGATCTCGACGCCCTCACCCCGGGCGAGCCCGTCATCGTGCGCGGTTTCGGACTCGCCTTCATCGATCTGATGGTGCTGCTCACCGAGGGCCGGGGCGGTCGGTACGAGAACGGCGCGTACCTGCCCTCCGGCCGGGAACCCGTGCTGTACGTCGGATCGCGGCGCGGCGTCCCGTACCACTCCAAGATCGGCTACGGGTGGCAGGGCGAGCGGCCCGCCCTGCCGCGCTTCTTCGGGCCCGGCCGGACCGCGGAACTCCGGGAGAGGAAGGGCCCGCTCGACTTCCGCCGCGACCTCTGGCCCCATATCGACAAAGAGCTGGGCCACGCCCACTACCACCGGCTCTTCACCGCCCACCCCGCGCGCACCGCGTCCGACTGGGCCTCCTTCGAGGAGAAGTACGAGGCCGCCGCACCGGGCAGCGCCGAGCTGAGGGACCTGATAGCCGCCGCCGTCCCCGACCCCGCCGACCGGCTCGACCTGGACGCGCTCGACCGCCCGCTGGAGGGCGTGCGGTACGACTCCGCCGAGGCGTTCCAGGAAGCGACCCGCGCCTACATCGCCGCCGACCTCGCCCGTCGTCACGACCCGGAGCACAGCGAGGACCTCGCGGTCTTCCTCGGACTCCTCTCCGTATACGGCCAGTTGGCCGGGCTCGGCGACATCGGCGACCACTGGCACGGCTTCTTCAGCTATCTCGCCTCCGGACCGCCCGGCCCCCGGCTGCGTCAGCTCCTCGCCCTGTCCGAGGCCGGGATCGTCCGCTTCCTCGGGGCCGGCACGACCGTCGAGACCGACGAGGAGAAGGGCCTCTTCCGCGCCGCCGGCGCCACCGTCCCGGGGGAGCGGACCGAGGCCCGCGCGCTGGTCGAGGCCCGGCTCCCGGACCCCTCGACCCGCCGCACCCGCTCCGCCCTGCTCCGCGCGCTGTACGAGGACGGGGCCTCGGCCACCGCCACCGGGCTGCTCGCGGTCGACCCGGCCGACGGCCGGATCCTCGGCCGCGACGGCACCGCCCACCCCCGCCGCTTCGCGCTCGGACCCCACACCTCGGCCCGGACCAGCGGCGCCTTCACCCGACCGCGCACCGGGGGCCCGGCCTTCGCCCAGAACGACGCCACCGCGCGCGCCGCCCTGGAGTCCCTGCGGCGGATCGCGGCCGGGGGCGAGGAGGCCGGTGCCGCCACGGCCGGGGGAGCGGAGCCCCGTTCCGGGTCCCGTGGGGGCGGTGACGCGCCCCGGAACGGAGCCGTGACCTCCGGCGCCGCGGCGCGCGGCACCGCGGCGTCGCCCCGGCCCCGCCGGGGAGGCGGCTCCCGCTCCGGCCCCGACCCCGCACCCGTACCCGGACCCGTCCCCGATCCGCCGGACCGGTCCTGACCCTCCCGAGGGGCCCCGCCCGCGCCGGGCGCCGTACGGCCGGATGCCGTACCGGTCCGTCGTGGCGCGGACCCTCCCCGACCCTGGTGAAAGAGCCCGTCATGTCTCCCTTCCGACCGCTCCATCTGGCCGCCGAGATCGGCGGCCCGCCCCGGTACGACCCGGCCCACTACACGGGGCTCGCCCGTCTCGCGGAGCGCGGAGCCCTGGACTTCGTCACGCTCGGGGACTCCTTCGCCCGCCCCGGGCCGGACGCGCTCGCGGTGCTCGCGCGGGTCGCGCCCGCCACCCGCAGGATCGGGCTCGTCCCGAGGATCGCCACGACCCACACCGAACCGTTCGCCGTGGCCTCCGCCGTGGCCACGCTGGACTGGGTCAGCCGGGGCCGGGCGGGCTGGCACGTGGACGTGTCGACGACCGAGGCCGAGGCCCGGCTGTTCGGCCGCCGCGCCGCACCAGCGGCCGGACTGTGGCGCGCGGCCGCCGCGTCCGCCGGGGCGGGGGAGCGGCTGTGGGACGGCTGGGCGGACGGGGCGCCCGAGGCGGAGGCGGACGGTGCTCCCCGGCGGCGGGGCGCCGCACCGCCGCCGCCCCCGCAGGGCCGCCCGGTGACCGTCGTGGACGGCACGGCCGAACCGGCCAGGGCGGTCGCGGCCCGCCACGCCGATGTGGTCCTGGTCCGGGCCACCACCCCGGAGCGGACCGCGCAGATCTGCGACGATGTGCTCCGCCGCGCTGCGGACCACGGACGCGGCCCCGGTGACCTGCGGGTCCTCGCCGCGCTCACCGTCGATCTCGGGGACGCCGAAGCACCCCCGGAACCCGGGCTGGCGAGCGGGCCGCCGCTCGCCGGGCACGGCACGTACTACCGGGGCGGCCCGGTCGACCTCGCCGACCTCATCACCCGGTGGCACCGCTGCGGAGCCGTCGACGGATTCCACCTCACCCCGATCACCCCCGGACGCGATCTCGAACGGATCGTCAACGGGACCGTCGCCCTGCTTCAGCACCGCAGCCTCTTCCGCACCTTCCATCCCGGCGGGACGCTCCGCGAGCACCTGGGGCTGGCCCGCCCGGCCGGCCGCCGCAGGCGGGAGGGGGAACGGGTGTGACGAACGCCCCGGAACAGATGTGTCTCGCCGTGCACTTCCCGGATGCGAACGGTACGAGTGCCCGGACGGCCCCCCGTGCGACGGCCCGGAACGAGTTCTCCGCCCTCGAACGCCTCGCACGCACGGCCGAGCGCGGCCTGTTCGACTTCCTCCTCCTCCCCGAGCCGCCCCGGCCGCCGGCGCACGCGGGAGCGCGGGACGCGGGGAGCGGGGCCGGATACCCCGATCCGCTCACCGCGCTGGGCGCGCTCGCGGCCGTCACCGACCGGATCGGCCTGGCCGCCACCGCGGGCACCGCGCCCGGTCGGCCGTACCTCCTCGCCCGCAGGCTCGCCACGCTCGACCACCTCAGCGCGGGCCGGGCCGGGTGGCACGCCGCCGTGGAGCCCGGCAGCGGCGACCCGGCGGGCGAGCGCGCCGAGGAGTTCCTCACCGTCGTCCGGGCCCTGTGGGACTCCTGGGAACCCGACGGCACCCCGCGCCCCTTCGCCCACCGGGGCCGGCACTTCACCGCCGAGGGAGAGTTCACCGTCCCGCGCTGCCCGCAGGGGCGCCCGGTGGTCATCCGGACCGGGGAGGCGCCGGGCGACCGCGCCGCCGCCGCGGCCTCGGCCGATGTGCTCGTCGCCCCGCTCGGCACCCCCGCCGGGGGGCGGGCGCTGCGCGCGGATCTGGACGAGCGCCTGGCCGCGCACGGACGGCGCCCGGACGAGCTGAAGATCCTGCCGGGCATCGGGGTGGTGCTCGGGGACAGCGACGCCGAGGCGCGGCGGCGGGCGGCGGGGATCAGGCCGCAGCGCTCGACGGACCGTCAGCCGTTCGTCGGCTCCCCGCGGACCGTGGCGGCCGGGCTGACGGAGTACGTGGCCGAGGGGGCCGCCGACGGCTTCCTCCTCGTCCCCCGGCTCACCCCGGGCGGCCTCGGCGAATTCGTCGACCGGGTGGTCCCGCTCCTCCAGGAACAGGGGGTGTTCCGCACCGCGTACACCGGCTCGACGCTGCGGTCGCACCTCGGACTCGCCGAGCCGGTGTGGAAGGGTTGATCCCATGAGCACGGAAGCGCAGGCGCAGGCGGTACGGGACTGGAACCACTGGCACGAGGAGCGGACGGCGGCGGTCGCGGCACCGTACGGGCCGCTCTCCCTCACCGGCACCCACTGGCTCTCGGACCACCCGGAGGGTCGAATTCCGGCCGTCCCGGGCACCTGGCGGGAGGACGGCGACCGGATCGCGCTCACGGCGGGGCCCGAGGACGGGCTGACCGTCGACGGGGAGCCCTTCGCCGGGCGGGTGCTGCTCGGCGCGGACCGGGGCCCGATCGACGCCTCCCGGGTGGCCGCGGGGCGGCGCAGGCTGGTGGTGCTGAGCCGTGAAGGTCTGTGGGCGGTACGGGACTTCGACCCGGACGCGCCGGCCCGGCGGGCCTTCCGGACCATCGAGGCCACGCCCTACGATCCGCGCTGGAGCGTGCCGGGCACCTTCCGCCCGTACGAGGCCGCGCACAGCGTGCGGGTGGAGAACGCCGACGGCGTGGAGCGCGGGCTGGGGCTCGGCGGGGAGATCTCCTTCACCCTGGACGGCGACCCGCACACCCTGCGGGTCGCGGTGGAGAGCGACGGCTCGCTCTGGGCGGTCTTCGCGGACGCCACCAGCGGGAACAGCAGCTACCGCTTCCGGTTCCTGCGGCCGGCCGCCCCGGCGGAGGACGGGTCGGTGACCGTCGACCTCAACCGGGCGCTGCTGCCGCCGTGCGCCTTCGCCGACCACTTCATCTGCCCCTTCCCGCCGCCCGGCAACACGCTTCCGGTGGCCGTCGAGGCGGGGGAGCGGCGGCGGATCGACGGCTGAGCCGCCGTAAGCGACGGCCCCGGCGGAGTGTCCCGCGCCGGGGCCGTCGGTTGTTGGGGGGACGCGACCTGAGGCCAAAAGGTGGTCTTGCGCCGGAAGTTGACGCCTTGAATACTCCGCTGCAGCGCTTGTCAGGGACACGGCGGTTCCGGAATGCGGACGGCCGCCGTGCGCCTGACTGCGCCTCACGGGTCCGACCACCCCACAGGCGGACCCCCGACCCCCCTCGGGAGGGAACAAGTGAGGATCAAGCGCACCACCCCCCTCAGCGGTACCGCCAGACGCAGCCGGGCCGTCGCCCTGGCCGCCGGTCTCGTGGCGGTCGCCGCGCTCGCCGTACCCAGCGCGCAGGCCAGCACCACCGGCACGTACAGCGCGAACCAGCTCTCCGCCGCGAGCGACGCCGTGCTCGGCGCCGATGTGGCCGGCACGGCCTGGAACGTCGACCCCGTGACGAAGAAGGTCGTCGTCACGGTCGACAGCCGGGTCACCGACGCGCAGATCCGGCACATCAAGGAATCCGCCGGTGCCAACGCGGGAGCCCTGCGCGTCGAACGCACCTCCGGCACGTTCAGCAAGCTGCTCTCCGGCGGCGACGCCATCTACGCGCCCGGCTGGCGCTGCTCGCTCGGATTCAACGTCCGCAGCGGCAGCACGTACTACTTCCTGACGGCGGGCCACTGCACCGACGGCAACCCGCCCTGGTACACCAACTCCTCCAACACCACGTCCATCGGCCCGACCGTCGGGTCGAGCTTCCCGAACAACGACTACGGCATCGTCCGCTACGACAACGCCTCCGTCAGCCACGAGGGCACCGTGGGCAGCGTCGACATCACCGGCGCGGCCAACGCCACGGTCGGGATGTCCGTCACCCGCCGCGGTTCCACCACCGGCATCCACAGCGGCAGCGTCACGGGGCTGAACGCCACGGTCAACTACGGCAACGGCGAGATCGTCTACGGCATGATCAGGACGAACGTCTGCGCCGAGCCCGGCGACTCCGGCGGCCCGCTGTACTCCGGCTCCAAGGCGATCGGCCTGACCTCGGGCGGCAGCGGCGACTGCCGTTCGGGCGGCACGACGTTCTTCCAGCCGGTCACCGAGGCGCTCAGCGCGTACGGCGTCAGCGTCTACTGACGCCGGTCCGGCCGGCTCCGCGCTCCGGAGCCGGCCGAGCCTCGAATGCGCCGGTCGAACACCCCGAGCCCCCGCCCGAATCGCGGGCGGGGGCTCCCGCGGACCCCGCGGCTTTTGAGATGATGTGCCGCAGGACGGTCGCGCAGGAGCAACGGGGGCGGATGCTGTGCCTTCCCGGAGGGATGCCCTCCGGGACCCCCGGCAGACACCCCAGGGGGTTCCAGGTCCGTGAAACGCATCGGAGTGACCGGCCATCGCAGCATTCCGCAGGAGGTGCACGAGCATGTCCTCGCGACGATGCGGGCGGCGCTCGGCGGCATCGACGGCTGTGTGGAAGCGCTCTCCAGCCTGGCCGTCGGGGCCGACCAGATCTTCGCCGACCTCGCCCTCGCCCATGGCGCCCGGCTGACCGCGGTCATCCCCAGCGGCGACTACGAGGACTGCTTCGCCGACGGCGCCGAACTGGCCCGCTACCGGGCCCTCAAGGCCCGTGCCGCACGCGAGGTCAGGCTCGGCTTCCCGCACTCCACGGACGAGGCCTACTACGCGGCCGGCACCTATATCGCCGACCACTGCGACCGGCTGCTGGCCGTCTGGGACGGCCGCCCCGCCCGGGGCCTCGGCGGCACCGGCGACATCGTGACGTACGCCCGCGGCCTCGGCCGCCCGGTCACCGTCATCTGGCGCGACGGCGTGGAACGCGACTAGGCCGTGTTTTAGAAGTGGGCTCCGTCTCTCGCCCTGTGCCGTGATGATCTCGGTGTGGGGCGAGGGGATCTTTCTGACGAGCAGTGGTCGG
>NZ_JBSFHN010000046.1:0-55247 GCF_053597115.1 Streptomyces sp. NPDC001515 | reverse complement strand
TTCAGACGAAGGCCGCTTCCGCGTACGGCAGATACCGAACCGAGTGATCAAGTACGACGCATCGTTCGACGACGCACGTTAAAGATCAAGCTAGGCGCGACCGCCGGTCATGTCGAAGACGAGGCGGCCCGGCACCGTGCCGGCGAGCACCTCGTCGATCGAGCTGTTGATGTCGGCCAGGTCGCGGCTCTCGCGCACCACGCGGGTGCGGCCCAGGCTGTGCAGGCGGAAGACCTCTGCCAGGTCCTCGCGGGTGCCCACGATCGAGCCGACGATCTTCGTGCCGTTGAGCACGGTGTCGAAGACCGGGATCTCCAGCTTGCCCTCGGCGGGCAGCGCCACGAGGACCAGGATGCCGCCCCGCCGCAGTGAGGCGTACGCCGCCTCGAAGGACGCGTTGCTCACCGCGAGCGAGATGGCCGCGTCCGCGCCGCCGAGCCGCCGGGTCTCCTCGGCCACGTCCTGGACGCGGGCGTCGATGACATGGTCGGCGCCCAGCTCCCGCGCGAGGGCCAGCTTCTCGTCCGTGACGTCGACCGCGATGGTCTCCGCGCCGAAGATCCGGGCGTACTGCAGGGCGAGATGCCCCAGGCCCCCGATGCCGGAGACCAGCGCCCTGGTCCCCGGGCGCGCCCCGGAGAGCTTCACCGCCTTGTACGTGGTGACGCCCGCGCAGGTGAGCGGGGCCGCGTCCAGCGGGTCGATGCCGTCGGGCACCGGAACCACGTACGTCCCGTGGGCGAGGGCGTATTCGGCATGACTGCCGTCGACCGAGTAGCCGCTGTTCTGCTGCTGGAGGCAGAGCGTCTCCCAGCCGGACACGCAGTGGTCGCAGTGCCCGCACGCCTCGCCGAGCCACGGAATGGCCACCCGGTCCCCCACCGCGAGATGGGTGACCCCGTCGCCGACCGCCTCCACGATGCCGATGCCCTCGTGGCCCGGGACGAACGGCGGCGACGGCTTGACCGGCCAGTCGCCGCGGGCCGCGTGGATGTCCGTGTGGCAGAGCCCGGATGCCTCCATCCGGACGAGCACCTGGTGCCCGGCGGGAGAGGGGACCGGCCGGTCCTCGACGACCACCGGTTCGGTGAAGCTGCGGACGACGGCGGCTCTCATGGGGTTCTCCTCCGCTTCGATGCGCGCCCGGTCCGGCCCGCCGCACGCGGCAGTGGGGCACACAAGCCTCGAAACAGGGTATTTCGGATGGCCGATTCCTGCCTCCTCACCCCCGGAGAAGACGTCCGGCCGACTATCCCCGGGAGGCCCAGACCCGCATCGCCTCGCGGGAGGAGAAGTCCGCGACGTCCTTGTCCAGCGGCTGGTCGGTGTACTGGTGGATCCGCCACGACGCCTTGATCCGCGGCTTGCCCGCCGTGACGTAGTCGGCGATCCAGAGGCCGTCACCGGCGTACGAGGTGGTGTCGTGATTCAGCCAGAAGTAGCGGTTGCAGTAGAGCAGGACCCGGTGGTCCGGACGCAGCCGTTTCACCGTCCGGATGAAGCTGTCCTTCTCGGCGTTGCTCGCATGGGTCCCCTCACCGTTCCGCTCCCAGTCCACGGCGAGGAGTTCGCCCTCCTTTTCCGGGGCCTTGCTCAGGAAGTATTCCGCCTGTTCGGCGATATTCCCGGGCCACAGGAAGTGGTAGAAGCCGACCACGCATTCCGCGTCACGGGCCCGTTTCGTCTGCTCGGCCAGGCGCGGGTTCACATACGAGCGGCCTTCGGTGGCCTTGATGAGGACGAAGTCCACGCCGTCCCCGTCGAAGGACGACTGATGCGCGCTGACATCGACTCCGTGCAGCATGGGGCCTCCTTCACAGTTGGTTCACCTGGTTCCGTTTCCCCCCTGTTACGTGCCCGCCGGGCAGGGAACCCATCCGTACGGCGCGCCGGGAAATCGGCCGAGGCCCCTCGGAATAGCTTTCGACGGACATGAGTTGGAAAACCTTCGAGACCCGTTCACGTATCGCTTCGCACCATCGAAAGGTCGGATCCATGAAGATCGGCATCATCGGGGCAGGGAATATCGGCGGCAATCTCACCCGACGTCTCACGGCGCTCGGCCATGAGGTCTTTGTCGCCAACTCGCGCGGCCCCGAGACGCTCGCCGCCCTGGCCGAGGAGACCGGGGCCACCGCCGTCACCGCCGCCGAGGCCGCACGGGGCGCGCAGGTCGTCGTCGTGACCGTGCCCCTCAAGGCCGTCCCCGCGCTGCCCGCCGGATTCCTCGACTCGGCGGCCGACGACGTCGCCGTGATCGACACCGGGAACTACTATCCGCGCGAGCGCGACGGGCGCATCGAGGAGATCGAGGACGGTCTGCCGGAGAGCCTGTGGACCCAGCGGCAGATCGGCCATCCGGTCGTCAAGGCGTTCAACGGGACGTACGCGCAGGACATTCTCGACAACGGTACGCCGAGCGGCACCCCCGGCCGGCAGGCGCTGCCGGTGGCCGGGGACGACACGGCGGCCAAGCGCAGGGTGCGCGAGCTGATCGACGAGCTGGGTTTCGACACGGTCGACGCGGGCGGGCTCGACACGTCGTGGCGCCAGCAGCCGGGGACCCCGGTGTACGGCAACCGGGGCGATGTCGCGGCGATCGAGAAGGCCCTGGCCTCGGCCTCCCCCGAACGCACCGCCGACTGGCGGGCCTGACCCCGTGTTGCGGTGGGCGACGGGCCTCCCCCACCGCCCACGGCAGCCGCGCGGAACACCGGCCGCCGGCAGGGGCGGAACCTAGGGCAGCGCGTCGGGAGCCGGCGGGAGGCTGTCCATGAAGGAGCTGACGGAGAACACCGCGCGTCCCGCTCCGGGCGGCCCGTAGCCGGGGGGCGAGCTGAGGCCGAACTCCTCCATCGTGGCGCGGTAGGCGTCCAGCAGGCGGATGTGGTACTCCAGCGGGGCGCCGTCCGGGTTCGTCTTCCCGAGCGGGGTCGTCGGCTCCGGGCACCAGGTCGTGAAGCGCGGGGTGATCCCGTGCGACATGAAGAACCGCAGGCCCTCGGTGGTGGAGTCGATGGCCTCCTTCACCGTGGTGAACCCGAAGGGCTCGGCCATCTCCACACCGGCGACGAAGTTGGGGATGACGTTGCGGGCGCCGAAGACGTCGGCGGAGTCCAGGATGCGGCGGTGCCACTCGTCCCGTCCGACGTAACGCTCCTTGCCGGGGCAGTAGAGCTCGAAGAGCCTGCGGTCCCACACCTCGTAGTTGGGGTGGTAGATCTGCACGCCGTAGTCGTGGAAGCGCTGGACGTCCGCCTTGGGCAGGGCCTGGGCGACGACCTTGCCGATCCAGCGGCCGGGGAAGCGCTCCTCGATGGCCTTGGCGTACTGGCCGTAGAAGTCGGCCTCGTCGCGTCCGCCGATGTGGGAGGTGATCGCCCCGCCGGTGAGGGTGTAGGCGGTGGACGTCTTCGCCGTGTCGTATCGGTCGATGATGGCCAGCGCCTCCAGGACCTCCTCGACCGGCTTCACCCCGGTGTAGGGGCGGCCCGCCGCCTTGTGCTGGCGCCAGTTGTGGTTGATGTCGCAGTACTGGCACTCCTCCTTGGCACCGAAGTACTGGCAGACGCGGAAGACCGTCAGATAGACCAGGTACCCCCACTGGATGGTGGGCGCGACCTCCATCACGGACTTGCCGTTCTCCAGGGTGTGCCGGTAGTAGTCCGGCATGGGCGGCAGGCCGACGTCGGAGATCCGGCGGCCGTCGAGGTAGAGACCGAGCCGTCCCTCGTCGTCGGCCGCGACGCGGTACGGCGAGGCGGGGTTGACGCGCACGGAGACCACGGTGCGCCGCAGTTCGTAGGGGCCGCCGGTGAGGACGATCTCCTCGGGCGGGCGGCGCAGCGCGGCCGCGCCCAGCTCGGGAAGGGTGCCGTGGTCGAAGGAGAAGATGAAGTACGACTTGGGCTTGACGTCGCCGCCCTCGTTGTCGCTGAGCGCCGACTCGTCGAAGGCGACGCCGCCGCGCAGCAGGTCCTCCTTGATGACGGCCTCGCGCGGCACGTGCGGGAACTGCTCCATCAGCCGCTCGACCAGGCGGGTGCGGCTCGTGTCACCGCCACCGGGGGCGGTGCGGGAGGCGTCGGTAGGGGTGGGCATGTGCGGGGGCTCCTCGGTCCGTTCGGTCGAAGGGTGTTCCGGGTGCGCCGTCCTGTTCGACGAACAGCGGACGTGCTGGGTTCCCGGGCGGCCGGCGCCTCGTCAGCCCGTCCAGTGGGCGGGGCGGGCGAGCGCGGCCGGGAGTCTGGTGGTCCGGTCGCCGCGTGCCGCGTTGAGCTGGGACTGCGTCAGGAAGACGGCTCCGGTCAGATCCGCGCCGGACAGGTCCGCGTCCCGGAGGTCGGCTCCTATGACGACGGCGAGCCGGAGATCGGCGCCGGAGAGGTCCGCCGCGATGAGGTAGGCGCCGCGCAGATCGGCGCCGCGCAGGTCCGCGCCCTTCAGCCGGGCGCCGATCAGGTCGGCGCCGCGCAGGGAGCGCTTCCTCCTGCCGGGGGCGGTGGCGCGGACGAGTTCCCCGGCGCGGGCGAGCAGGGCGGCGACGTCGTCCCGGTGCGCGTCCACGTCCAGGTGCGCGAGGGCGTCCGCGTCCAGGCGGGTGAGGCGTTCCGTGGCGTCGAGCGCCTCCCCGATCTCACGGCGCAGCGGGCGGGCCGGGGCGAGGTCGGCGGCCTCCGTGAGGTACCACTGGAGTTCGTGCAGCCGGCGCATCACCGGGAAGACCCGGAACATCGCCGCGGCCGTCTCCGGCCGGGCGCGCCAGTCGCGTCCGCCGAAGGTGACCCGGGAGGTCTTCTGTCCGGCGCCGAAGCAGTCGTAGACGGTGCAGCCGGCGAAGCCCTCGCCGCGCAGCCGGGTGTGGATGGAGCAGCGGAAGTCGTCCTGGAGGTTGCGGCAGGGGGTCCCGGCGTCCTTGTCGACGGCGAAGTCGGCGGAGCGGGTGAGCGTGAGGGCGACACAGCACAGGGCGAAGCAGTTCCCGCAGTCCGCCCGCAAGGCGGTGCGGTCGACGGTCGCCACGCGTCCGGCGGCGGGGGTGCGATCGTCATGGGGCACGTGTGTGGGTCCTCAGCTGTCCGGGAACACTGCTCCGCCGAGCCTACCCACGTCCCGTGGGACGGCCTGCGGCGCGGGTCGGCTGGGCTCGGGCGCCGGGGCGGGGTCCGCCGTCCGAACCGCGACAGCCGTGGCCCGGGGACGCGCAGCATAATGGTGCTACGTACATCTTTTTGGAGGTGGCCACCCCCGTGGCGAACGCACCGGTCGACACCATTCCGGCCCGTCGGGTCCTGACCGATCCGGCGGGCCTGGTCCGCTACCAGCACGACGAGGCCGAATGGGCCCCGTACGGGACTCCGGCGGCCGTGGTGCGGCCGCAGAGCACCGAGGAGGTGCGGGACGTGGTGCGGCACTGCCTCGCGCACCGCATTCCGGTGGTGCCGCGCGGGGCCGGCACCGGGCTCTCCGGTGGGGCCAACGCCGTCGACGGGGCGGTCGTGCTGTCCTTCGAGGACATGGACCGGATCGTCACCGTCGACCGCGCCGAACGGCTGGCCGTGGTCCAGCCCGGTGTCGTCAACGACGACCTGCGGGCGGCTGTCGGTGAGCACGGTCTCTGGTATCCGCCGGACCCGGCCAGTTCCCCGTGGTCGACCATCGGCGGCAACGTGGCGACCAACGCCGGCGGCATGTGCTGCGTGAAGTATGGCGTGACCCGGGACTACGTACTCGGTCTGGAGGTCGTCAACGGCCTCGGCGAGGTGGTGCGGCTCGGCCGGCGCACCGCGAAGGGCGTCGCGGGCTACGACCTGGCGGGGCTGATGGTGGGCTCCGAGGGCACGCTCGGGGTGATCACCGAGATCACCGTGCGGCTGCGGCCCGCGCGGCTCCAGGAGCGCACCGTGGCGGGGTACTTCTCCTCGGTGGTGGCGGCGGGAGAGGCGGTGAGCGCGGTGACGGCGTCCGGTGTGATTCCCTCGGCGCTCGAACTGGTCGACCGGCACTGCCTCGCCGCCGTGGACGCCTGGAAGAAGATGGGCCTCTCGGCGGACGCCGACGTGGTGCTGCTGGGCCGGGTGGACACCCCCGGGGCCGAGGGGGACGCGGAGGCCGAACAGGTCCGCGCCTGTTTCGAGCGCGCCGGGGCGACCTGGGCGGCGGTCTCCACCGACCAGCAGGAGGCGGACGCGCTGTTCCAGGCCCGCCGGCTGGCCTATCCGGCGCTGGAGCGGCTCGGTCCGGTGCTCACCGAGGACGTCTGCGTCCCGAGGACAGCGGTCCCGGAGATGCTGGGGCGCATCGAACGGACGGCCGCCCGCCACGACATCCTCGTCGCGAACATCGCGCACGCGGGCGACGGCAACCTCCATCCGCTGATCATCACTCCGCCGGGTGACGAGGCGGCCCGTACGCGCGCGCAGGCGGCCTTCGAGGACATCCTGGACGACGCGATCGCACTGGGCGGCACGGTGACCGGCGAACACGGCGTGGGCCTGCTCAAGATGCGCGGCATGGACAAGGAACTGGGCCCGGCCGTGCTGGCCATGCACCACGCGGTGAAGGCGGCGCTCGATCCGCACGGCATCCTCAACCCCGGCAAGGTCCTGGGCGTCTGACCCGGCCTCCCGCCGCTGCCGGGGGTCCGGTTGTCAGTGGTGCGGCGCACACTGGCGGCAGTGCCGCCCGGGGAAAGGGGACAGGGATGAACGGCGAGGAGTCCGGCGGTTTCGAGCCCGCCACCGGGGCGGGTGCGCCGCCCGCGGAGCCGGTGGAGGTGCGCGCGGCCTCGGTGCGGGCCGCGTTCGCCGGGCTGCTCCAGATCCGGCGTCTGACGAACGGTCCGGGCGAGGAGGCCGAGTCGGTCCCGGCCGACTGGGAGCGGCACCGTCCGGTGCGCGCCGTCGCCCTCGCGCTGGAGGCGTCGGCGATTCCCGCGTCCGCCGTGGACGCGGCGGGCCGGCGGTCCGCGACGGGGTATCAGGTGACGGACGGTCCGTCACCGGGCACCGCGCGGGTGGAGTGGCTGGGCCCGCCCGGCAGCGGCGCCGCCCATGAGGAGGAGGCCGAACTGGCCCGGTGCGTGGCCGCGCTGCGGGAGCGGGGCTGGAGCGCGCTGGTCTACCGGGGGCCGCGCCGGCGGCGCTTCCTGGAGGTGGAGCCGGCCGGGCCCCCGCGAAGCTGACGCCCGCCCGGCCGTGCGCCGGCCGGCCGACAGAAGGCGCGTCGCGGCGCAGGCCGGGGGCCGTTGTCAGACCCGTGGGGAATGCTGGTGGGTCCGACACCTCTGACCGGGAGATGCCCAGATGCGCAACTGCGAACGCGCCGCGGCGCAGGCCTACGTCCGTTTACTGGAGGCGACGCGGGCGGCGCTCGCCGATCCGGACGAGGCCCCGCTCTACATGCCCCTGCTCGCCTCCCCCATCGAGGAGGCCGACGGCGCGCTGCGCCGGGCGGGGCTCTCGGGCAACGAGGCCCGTTTCTTCGAACTCGTACGCGCGGTGCGGCCCGGCGTTCCCGACACGGAGGGCTGACCGGCCGGGGTGCCGGGGCCGCAGCCCGGCCCTTCGGCCCCGTTTCGGGTGAATTGATTCAACCCGCACGAAGACCCGCCCACTTCTTGACTAGTGAGCGTGGCCCTACCTAGCGTACGTTGCGATGAAACGATTCACATCATGCCGACGGTGATGATCGTCGGGATGACCTGCCTACGAGGTGTTCATGTCTGAGGTGTCGGCCGTCAAGGCAGCCCTGAAGTCCCAGGTGATCGAGACCCCGTCGTGGGGGTACGGGAATTCCGGAACGCGCTTCAAGGTGTTCGCGCAGCCCGGGGTGCCGCGCGACCCGTTCGAGAAGATGGAGGACGCCGCGCAGGTCCACGCGTACACCGGGGTCGCACCGAAGGTGTCGCTGCACATCCCCTGGGACAAGGTCGCGGACTACGCCGCTTTGGGCCGCCACGCCGAGGCGCTGGGGGTGCGGATCGGCGCCATCAACTCCAATGTCTTCCAGGACGACGACTACAAGCTCGGCTCGGTCACCCATCCCGACGCGGCGGTCCGGCGCAAGGCCGTCGGCCATCTGCTGGAGTGCGTCGACATCATGGACGCGACCGGTTCCCCCGATCTCAAGCTGTGGTTCTCCGACGGCACGAACTACCCCGGCCAGGACGACATCGTTGCCCGGCAGGACCGGCTGGCCGAGGCGCTGGCGGAGGTGTACGCACGGCTGGGCGCCGACCAGCGCATGCTCCTGGAGTACAAGCTGTTCGAGCCGGCCTTCTACACGACGGACGTGCCCGACTGGGGGACGGCGTACGCGCACTGCCTCAAACTCGGCCCGCAGGCCCAGGTCGTGGTGGACACCGGGCACCACGCGCCGGGCACCAACATCGAGTTCATCGTGGCCCTGCTGCTGCGCGAAGGACGGCTCGGCGCCTTCGACTTCAACTCGCGGTTCTACGCGGACGACGACCTCATGGTCGGCGCGGCCGACCCGTTCCAGCTCTTCCGGATCATGCACGAGGTCGTGAAGAACGGCGGTCTGCGGCCCGAGACGAACGTCAATTTCATGCTCGACCAGTGCCACAACATCGAGGCGAAGATCCCCGCCGTGATCCGCTCGGTGGCCAATGTGCAGGAGGCGACGGCCAAGGCCCTGCTGGTGGACACCGAGGCGCTGGCCGCCGCACAGTCCTCGGGCGACGTGCTGGCCGCCAACGCCGTCCTGATGGACGCCTACAACACCGATGTGCGTCCGCTGCTGGCCGAGGTGCGCGAGGAACTGGGGCTGGCGGGGGATCCGTTCGCGGCCTACCTCGCCTCGGGCAACCAGGAGCGCATCGCGGCCGCCCGGGTCGGCGGCACCCAGGCCGGCTGGGGCGCCTGACCGCGCCCCGCCCCACTCCCCCGGCCGTCCCGCCGACACCGTCCGCCCCACCCGCGTCCTCTCGTTCAGCTCGTCCGACCCGTTCCTCCCGTTCGTCTCGTCCCGAAGGAAGGCCCATGACGTCCCCGACCCCTCCCGAGGTCGCCGCGCTCCTGGAGCGCGCCCACCGGATCGGCTCCGACCCCCGCAACACCAACTACGCGGGCGGCAACACGTCCGTGAAGGCCACCGGCCCCGACCCGGTCACCGGTGCCGAGACCGCTCTGATGTGGGTGAAGGGTTCGGGCGGCGACCTCGGCACCCTCACCGAGGACGGGCTCGCCGTACTGCGGCTCGACCGGGTCCGCGCCCTCAAGGAGGTGTACCCGGGCGTGGAGCGCGAGGACGAGATGGTGGCCGCCTTCGACTACTGCCTGCACGGGAAGGGCGGCGCCGCCCCCTCCATCGACACGGCGATGCACGCCCTGGTCGAGGCCGCTCACGTCGACCATCTGCACCCGGACTCGGGCATCGCCCTGGCCTGCGCCGCCGACGGCGAGAAGCTGACGGCGGAGTGCTTCGGCGACAAGGTGGCCTGGGTGGGCTGGCGGCGTCCGGGCTTCCAGCTGGGACTGGACATCGCCGCCGTCAAGGAGGCCCACCCGCAGGCCGTCGGCGTGGTGCTCGGCGGTCACGGCATCACCGCCTGGGGCGACACCTCGCCGGAGTGCGAGCGCAACGCGCTGTGGATGATCCGTACGGCCGAGACCTTCCTCCAGGAGCGCGGCAGGCCCGAACCGTTCGGGGCCGTGCTGCCGAACCGTACGGCACTGCCCGACGAGGAGCGCCGTGCGCGGGCGGCGGCACTGGCCCCCGTGATCCGGGGCCTGGCCTCCACCGACCGCCGCCAGGTCGGTCACTTCACCGACGCCGCACCCGTGCTGGACTTCCTCTCCCGCGAGGCGCACCCCCGGCTCGCCGCGCTGGGCACCTCGTGTCCCGACCACTTCCTGCGCACCAAGGTCCGCCCGCTGGTGCTCGACCTTCCGGCGGACGCCCCGCTCACCGAGGCGGTGGAGCGGCTGAAGGAACTGCACGCGGAGTACCGCGAGGCGTACCGCGCGTACTACGAACGGCACGCCGTGCCGGGCTCCCCCGCGATGCGCGGCGCCGATCCCGCGATCGTCCTGGTGCCGGGGGTGGGAATGTTCTCCTTCGGCAAGGACAAGCAGACGGCGCGGGTGGCCGGGGAGTTCTATCTCAACGCGATCCAGGTGATGCGGGGCGCCGAGGCCGTCTCGGCGTACACGCCGATCGAGGAGTCCGAGAAGTTCCGGATCGAATACTGGGAGCTGGAGGAGGCCAAGCTGCGGCGCATGCCGGCGCCCAAGCCGCTGGCGTCCCGGATCGCCCTGGTGACCGGGGCGGGGTCGGGGATCGGCAGGGCCGTGGCGCACCGGCTGGTGGCCGAGGGCGCGTGCGTGGTGGTCGCGGACGTCGACGCGGCGAACGCGGCCGTGGTCGCGGAGGAACTGGGCGGCGCCGACCGGGCGGTGGCGGTGACGGTCGACGTGACCAGCGAGGAGCAGATCCAGGAGGCGTTCCGGGCGGCCGTGCTGGCGTTCGGCGGGGTGGACCTGGTGGTGAACAACGCGGGGATCTCCATCTCCAAGCCGCTGCTGGAGACCACGGTCCGGGACTGGGACCTCCAGCACGACATCATGGCGCGCGGCTCGTTCCTGGTCGCGCGCGAGGCCGCCCGGATCATGCGGGACCAGGACCTGGGCGGGGACATCGTGTACATCGCCTCGAAGAACGCGGTGTTCGCGGGTCCGAACAACATCGCCTATTCGGCGACCAAGGCGGACCAGGCGCACCAGGTCCGGCTGCTGGCGGCGGAGCTGGGTGAGCACCGGATCCGGGTCAACGGTGTCAACCCGGACGGTGTGGTGCGGGGTTCGGGCATCTTCGCGGCGGGCTGGGGGGCCCAGCGGGCCGCGACGTACGGCATCGAGGAGGAGCGGCTGGGCGAGTTCTACGCGCAGCGGACCCTGCTCAAGCGGGAGGTGCTGCCGGAGCACGTGGCCAACGCCGTGTTCGCGCTGACGGGCGGCGACCTCACCCACACCACCGGGCTGCACGTTCCGGTCGACGCCGGCGTGGCCGCCGCCTTCCTGCGATGACGGGGACACGATCCCCATGGTTGTGAACGGGAAAGCGGACACGGCCGGCCGCGCCGTCTTCGCCGCCGTCGATCTCGGCGCGACGAGCGGCCGTGTCATGACCGGCCGGGTCGGGCGGGGAACGCTCGACCTGGCCGAGGCGCACCGGTTCGCCAACACCCCGGTGCGGCTGCCGGACGGTCTGCGCTGGGACGTGGCCGGGCTCTACCGGGGCATGCTGGAAGGACTGCGGGCGGCGGGGCGGAACGTTCCGGTCGCCTCCGTGGGCATCGACACCTGGGCGGTGGACTACGGGCTGCTGGATGCCGACGGGGCCCTGCTCGGGCTGCCGTTCCACTACCGGGACGCGCGCACGACGGGCATGTCCGGCCGGTTGCCCGAGGGATGCGGTCCGGCCGAGCTGTACGCGGTGGGAGGCCTGCAGCATCTGCCGTTCAACACGGTGTTCCAGCTGCTGGCGCATCGGGAGTCGGCGCAGTGGGAGGCGGCGCGCACGCTGCTGCTGATGCCCGATCTGCTGGTGCACTGGCTGACGGGTTCGGTGGGGGCGGAGGTCACCAACGCGTCCACGACCGGGTTGTTCGACGCACGCGCCGGCACCTGGTCCGACGCCCTCATCGGGCGGCTCGGTCTGGAGCGCTCGCTCTTTCCGCCGTTGCGGGAGCCGGGCGCGCCGGCCGGCCGGCTGCTGCCGCACGTCGCGGAGTTCACCGGGCTGCCGGCCGCGACGCCGGTGACGACGGTCGCCTCGCACGACACGGCGTCGGCGGTCGCGGCCGTCCCGGCGCTGGAGGCGGACGTCGCGTACGTCTCGTGCGGCACCTGGTCGCTGGCGGGGCTTGAGCTGGACGCTCCCGTGCTGTCGGAGGAGTCCAGGGCGGCCAATTTCACGAATGAGCGCGGGGTGGACGGCACGGTCCGCTATCTGCGCAACATCATGGGGATGTGGCTGCTGGAGGAGTGCCGCAGGGTGTGGGGGCGCTCGGGTGGGGCTCTGGGGCTCGACGAGCTGCTGTCCCGGGCGGCGGCGTCCCGGCCGTTCGCGGCGGTGATCGATCCGGACGACGCCTCGTTCCTCGCGCCCGGCGACATGCCGGCCCGCATCGACGCCTTTCTGCGGCGCACCGGCCAGCGACCGGTGTCGGAGCCGGGGGCGGTCGTGCGGTGCGTGCTGGAGAGCCTGGCGCTGGCCCACCGCCGGACCGTGCGCGCCGCCGCCGCGCTGGCCGGGCGCTCTCCGACCCGTATCCATCTGGTCGGCGGCGGCTCCCGCAACGCGCTGCTGTGCCAGTGGACGGCCGACGCGAGCGGGCTGCCGGTGACGGCGGGGCCCGCGGAGGCGACGGCGCTCGGCAATGTGCTGCTCCAGGCCCGTGCCCGGGGTCTGGTCGGTGATCTGCCCTCCCTGCGCCGGCTGGTCGCCGCCACCCAGCGGCTCCGCCACTACACGCCGCGCGGCGACCCCCGCGACTGGGACCGGGCCGAGGCCCGCCTCGGTACGGAACGCCCCGGAGCGGTCGCCGCCGGTCCGGAGCCGGAGGGGGGCGGGCGAAGGGCCTGAGGCCGTGGGTACGGGCCCGGTGCGGCCCGTACCCGTCCGACGCGTCTTCGGGTGGCACGGGCCTCGTCCGGCCGGCGTCGGCCGGGGGCACCCCGGGTACGACGCGTCCGGGCCGGCACCGGCCGCAGCGCCCCGGGTGCGACGGGTTCCGCGCGGCCCCACCGTCCCGGGGCGTCCTACGCGCGGAGCCCGGCAGCGAGCCCCAGTTCCGCGTCGCCCAGCGGCGCGAAGTGCCGCTCGACCTCGGCGGCGGTGACCTCGGCCAGGGTGGCCGGATTCCAGTGGGGGTCGCGGTCCTTGTCGATGATCTGGGCGCGTACGCCCTCGACCAGGTCGGGGCCGGTGAACGCCACGGACGAGACGCGGAACTCCTGGTCGAGGACGGCCTCCAGGCTGTCCAGGAGGCGGGCGCGCCGGACCGCCTCGCGGGTCACCTTGAGGGCGGTGGGCGACTTGGCGAGGATCGTGGCGGCGGCCTGCTTCGCGGCCGGGACCCCGCTCGCGTCGAGCCGTTCGACGATCTCCTCGACGGTGTCCGCCGGGTAGCAGGCGTCGATCCACTCCCGGTGTCCGGCCAGTTCGCCGCCGGGGGCGGTACCGGCGAACCGTTCCACCGCGCCGGTCACCTCCTCGGCCGTGGCGCAGGCGTCCAGGGCGGCGAGCAGCGCGGGGAGGCCGGCCGAGGGCACGTAGTGGTCGGCCAGTCCGCACAGGAGCGCGTCGGCGGCGCCCACCGCGTCGCCGGTCAGCGCGAGATGGGTGCCCAGTTCGCCGGGGGCCGAACCGAGCAGGCGGGTGCCGCCGACGTCGGGGACGAAGCCGATCCCGGTCTCGGGCATGGCGACCCGGGAGCGCTCGGTGACGATCCGCGTCGAGCCGTGGGCCGATACGCCGACGCCGCCGCCCATCACGATGCCGTCCATGAAGGCGACGTACGGCTTGGGGAAGCGGGCGATCCGGGCGTTGAGCCGGTACTCGTCGCGCCAGAAGTCCAGTGAGGCGGTGCCGCCGGCGAGGGCGTCGTCGCGGACGGAGCGGATGTCGCCGCCCGCGCACAGGCCGCGCTCGCCCGCGCCCGTAAGGACGACGGCGGCCACGGAGTGGTCCGCCTCGGCCTCGTCCAGTGCCTCGGACAGGCGCAGGACCATGGTGTGGTTCAGGGCGTTCAGGGCGCGCGGCCGGTTCAGCGTGAGGTGGCGGATGTGTCCCTCGGTGTGCAGCAGGACGGGATCCTCGTGGTTCATGCGTGCGCTCCGGTCAGCCCCAGTGCCTACCGTCCGCCGTTGCGGACGATCTTCCGCTGCCATTGTGCGCGGGCGGCGGCGCGGCCCGGCGCGAGGGGGTGGTGGGCGGCCGGCCGCTCGGTGCGCCGTACCGGCGGGCTCCCGTTGTGGCAGGGGTGCCAAAGCGGCCAGACAATTGAGTCACGCCGCACGGCAGCCCGCCGGACGATCTTCGGAGCCTGGAATGACCGATCACGACCGGCCCCCGTTCCTTCCCGTTCCGCCCCGTCTGCCGGCCGACAGGGCGCAGGGCGAGACGGGGACGGACGAGCGGCTTGCCCTGAACCGGACGGGCAGTTTCGAATGGGACCTCGATGCCGGGACGGTCGACGTCGACGAGGCCGGACTGCTGGTCTTCGGGCTGGATCCGGCGACGTTCGACTCGCGGCCGGAGACCCTTCTGGCACGGCTGGAACCGCCGGAGCGGGTACGGCTGGAGGAGGCCGTGGACGAGGCCGTCAAGAACGGCAGCGCCTCCTACAGCGTGCACGTCCGGGTGCCGGTCGAGGGCGGCGACCAGTGGACCCATGTGCAGGCGCGCATCCTGCGGCGCAACGACGGACAGGCTCACCGAGTGATCGGACTGGTGCGGGACGCGACGGCGGAGGTCACCCATTCAGCCTTCGTGCTGGCCCTGGAAAAGCGCCGCCAGCGCCAGACCGACATCGTTGAACGCACAACGAGTGCTCTGTCGCGCGCGGTGACCGTGGACGACGTGACGGCAGCGCTCACCGGTCCGGGCGGCTTGGCGCGCTTGGGGGCGGACGGGCTCGCGCTGGGGCTGCTGGAGAACACGGCGCTGAACGTCATCGCCCTGAGCGGGGATTCGCTGGAGGTCGTGGAAGAACTGGGCTCGGGCCGGCTGGACCCGAAGTTCCCGCTGGCCGACACGGTGCTGAGCGGCCGGCCCCGGTTCGTGAGCTCACTGGACTCGCTCGTCCGCCGCTATCCGGTGCTGGAGCCGTTCGTCGGTCAGCTGAAGTTCCGGGCCGCGGCGTATCTGCCGCTCGTCGCGCAGGCCCGCACGCTGGGCGGTCTCGCGCTCTTCTACCGGGAGCGCACGACCTTCCACCCCGATGAGCGCAATCTCTGCCTGGGACTGGCCGCGATCATCGCGCAGTCCCTCCAGCGGGCGACGCTCTTCGACGAGGAGCGCGAGTTCGCCACGGGGCTCCAGTCCGCGATGCTGCCGCGCCGCATCCACGACATCGAGGGCGGTGAGATCGCCGTCCGGTACCACGCGGCCTGGAGCGGGCGCCAGGTCGGCGGCGACTGGTACGACGTGATCGCCCTGCCCAAGGGCCGCTTCGGCATCGTGGTCGGCGACGTCCAGGGCCATGACACGCACGCGGCGGCGATCATGGGTCAGTTGCGCATCGCCCTGCGCGCCTACGCGGCCGAGGGGCATCCCCCGTCCACGGTGCTGGCCCGCGCCTCCCGCTTCCTCTCCGAACTCGACACCGACCGGTTCGCCACCTGCACCTACGCCCAGGTCGACCTGGCGACCGGCGCCGTGCGCGTGGTGCGGGCGGGACACTTCGGCCCGCTGATCCGGCACACGGACGGCCGCGTCGGCACGCCGCAGGTGCGGGGCGGTCTCCCGCTGGGCATCTCGACCGACTTCGGCGACGAGGAGTACCCGGAGACCCGGCTCGACCTGGTCCCCGGCGAGACCCTCGTCCTGTACACGGACGGGCTGGTGGAGGAGCCCGGGGCCGATATCGAGGCCGGGGTGCGCACCCTGATCACCGAGGTCAGCGCCGGACCCGCGGGCGCCGAGGCGCTGGCCGACCATCTCTCGGACCGGCTGTGGGAGCGCTGGGGCTCGGGCGACGACGTCGCGCTCCTGGTCCTGCGGCGCAGCCCCGACCCCGGATCGCCCCGAGCGCCACGGCTGCACCAGTACATCCACCAGGCCGACCCGGAAGGTCTCTCCGACGCGCGGACCATCGTGCGCCAGGCCCTCACCGACTGGGACATGGCCGAACTCGCGGACGACGCCGAGCTGGTGACCGGTGAGCTGCTGGTGAACGTGCTCCTGCACACGGAGGGCGGCGCGGTCCTCACCCTGGAGGTGCTGCCCGAGCCGGTGCGCCGGGTCCGGTTGTCGGTGCAGGACCGCTCCAGCGCCTGGCCGCGCCGCAGGACACCGGGTGAGACCGCGACCTCGGGGCGGGGACTGCTGCTCCTGGACGCCGTCGCCGCCCGCTGGGGGATCGAACCCCGCGGCGAGGGCAAGGCGGTCTGGTGCGAGATCGGCCCGGCGGTCCCGCCCGCGACGCCGACGGCGCCCCCGCACCCGTCCCCGAACCCGGCCGACTCCTCGGCACCGGCCGACCCCTCGGCCCCGACCCGCCCCTCGGCCCCGGACGACTCCCGGGCCCCGGCGGACGGCACGCCTCCCGGAGGGAGCGGCGGCGGGGCGCGGAAGAACTGAGGGGTGTGCCGCGCCCACCTGGGCACGGCACACCCCCGGCCCGCGACCGGTGCGCCGAGGCGCCCGGTCACCGGCCCACTCGACTACTGCTGCGCGGTACGGCGCTTGCGCACGGACCACATGATGCCGCCACCCGCGAGCAGCACGACGACGGCCGCACCCGCGATGATCGGCGTCGCGGACGACGAACCGGTCTCGGCCAGATCCGGCGAGCTGGGGCTCGGCGCCGGAGCGGCCGGCGCGGGCGACGACTCGCTGGGCGTCCCGCTCGGGGCGGGCTCCTCCGGGGAGGGAGTCGCCGTAGAGGGCGTCCCGGAGGGCTTCGCCTCGCTCGGGGTCGGGGTCGGCGTGCGGCCCTCGCAGACCGGCGCCTGCTTGGTCTCGTCGCGCGAGTACTGCTCGCCGTCGCCCGCCTTGACAACCAGGCGGACCGTCAGCTCCTTGTCGTGGTCGGGCAGGACGAGCTTCTTGTCGAAGCTCTTCCCGAACGTCTCCGTCGGCAGGAGGTCCTTTCCGTCGACGGTGACGGTCACCTGGTTGGTCACACCGCTGTTGTACGCGGTCAGGTGAAGGCTCACTTCGTTACAGGTCACGTCCCAGGTGGGGGTGTGAGCTGCGGCCGGACCGGCGGTGAGGACCACTCCGGTCAGGCCGGCTATCGCGGCGGCGGCGAGGGTCCCCGCCGCGCGCCGCGATCTCCTGGGTATGGTCATGGGATTCTTCCTCCGCACATGTTTCATCGCCCGAGTGGCGGTGGGGCGCACAGTACTGCTCCACTCCCCCGCGCGTGCACCCACCCCACAGCCCTTCTGCCGTCACAACTGAGCGCACTTCGTAGCCGGTTGGGGCATCCCGGACACACTCCGCCCGGTCCGGTCCGTCCATTCACTGGCGTGAAGTGGCCGCCCCGCTCAGAGCGGCCGATACATGATGTGCAGCCCGACGAATCCCTCCTTGGGGTGGGCGAAGCCCTCCGGCAGGGTCCCCAGCACCTCGAATCCCAGCGAGCGGTAGAGCCCGACGGCAGCGGTGTTGGTTTCCACCACCGCGTTGAACTGCATGGCCCGGAAGCCGGCCGCACGGGCCCAGTCGATGGTGTACGTACAGAGGGCGCGCCCCACGCCCTTGCCGGAGTGGCGGGGGTCGACCATGTAGCTGGCGCTGGCGATGTGCGCGCCGTTGCCCATGTGATTGGCGTTCATCTTCGCCGTGCCCAGCACGGTCCCGTCCTCGGCGACGGCGACCACCGTGCGGTGGGGCGGCTCCAGCAGCCACCAGCCGGCCGCCTGTTCCCTGCCCAGGTCGAGCGGGTAGGTGAACGTCTCGCCCGCGGTGACGATCTCGTGGAAGAACGGCCAGATGGCGGGCCAGTCCTCAGTGGTTGCTTCCCTGATCAACATGGCGGACAGAATGCCTGGTCCGGGCATCTGTGGCGAACTCTTTACGCCGCCCCGGACCGTTCCGGCGAGGACTCCTGCCGGAGCGGTCCGCCCTCGGCCACAGCCTCGCGAGAATGCCGGACCGCCCGCGCCCGCCTCCCGCGCGACGCGGCACGAAAACGCCCGGCCCGGTCTCCGGCACCTCCGGCGCGCGCAACGGCTCGGCCGACTCCTCCGGTTGGGGCGGCCAACTCGATGCCGGCGCCTGCGGCGGCCGGGGCTCCGCGCCCCGTACCGCTCCGGCTCCCGGCTCTCCGGGCCCCGCCGTGCCGCCGGGACGCGGCGCCGGGCAGTGCTCGCGCGCGTGCTCCAGCTCCATCAGCAGGACGATGCGGCGCCAGAGGATCTCGTCCGGGTCGTCCGCGACCATCAGACGGGTCAGCGCCTCGCGTCCGGCGGGCGAGCCGGGGTGGCCGAGGGCGGAGCCGGGACGGGAGCGCGCGAGATGGGCGCGCTCGTACGGATCGTCGACCACCTCGGCAAGCTGGACGGGATCGAGGGCCTGTGCCACCACGGCCGCGCGGGCCCATGGCTCCTCGGTGAGCGCGAGCAGGCGCTCGATGCGGCGCGAGCGCCAGTTCCGCGCGCGGAAGTCGTCGCCCTCCTCGACCCGGTGGCGGATCCACGCCGGGCTGACGCCCGTCAGCAGTTCGGGCGAGCGGTCGGCCAGCGAGCGCAGTTCCCGGGCGAGGTACAGCCACACCACCGCCCGGTAGCGGTTGAGGTAGAAGGCGATCGGGGTCATGCAGCCGGCCCTGGCCAGCCGGGCGAAGCGCACGGGGGTGATCCCGAGCAGCCGGGCTCCGTCCGCCGTCCCCACCGTGCGCACCCGCTCACGCAGCGCTTCCGGGAAGTGGGGCTGAGCCTTCAGACGTTCGATCTCCGTGCGGCGGAACCGGAGCCTCCCCGGTCCGCGCGCGTCCGGCTCGACGAACCCCAGATGGACCGCGAGATCGAATTCGCCGCGCCGCAGCTCCAGTTCGGCCGCCGCCCGGCTCGCCGCGAGCGTGGGAACGCCGTCGTCGCGCACCGCGTCCGTCATCGACATGATGGTTCTCCCCCGTGAGACACGAATACTCTCCGTGATCACGGTAACCCGGAGCGACACACCGCCGCCCGGCCTGTGGATAACTCCCGGGCCGGGCGGCAGAGGGTCTTCCCGTCGGGTCAGATCCGGTGCGCGACCCCGCCGTCCTGTCGCGCGGCCACTCCGAGATGTTCGCCGACCCGGTTGACCAGCAGCGTCATCTCGTAGGCCACCTGCCCCACATCGGCATCGGCCTCGCTCAGCACGCACAGGCAGCTGCCGTCGCCCGCGGCGGTGACGAACAGCAGGGCCTCGTCGAACTCCACCATCGTCTGACGGGCCCGGCCCGCCCGGAAGTGCCGGCCCGAACCCCGCGCGAGACTGTGCAGCCCGGACGAGACCGCGGCCAGGTGCTCCGCGTCCTCGCGTGCCAGGCCCGTACTCGCCCCCGTGACCAGGCCGTCGTTCGACAGCACCAGAGCGTGCCGGATGTGTTCCACCCGGCTGGTGAGATCGTCGAGCAGCCAGTCGAGTCCCCTGTCCAGCGCCATTCTGTTCCTCCCCGCTCATACGTTCCCCGTGCCCCGCTTGTGCGCAAGCCTTGCGCACCGGTCACGCGGGGGCAAGCACTCCTCTGCCCGGGAGCGGGCGGGTTCAGGCCACCCGGCTCAGCCCACGGTCTCGAGCATGCGGGCGGTGTGCATCCGGCCCGCGTACTCGACCATGCGGATCAGGACCTCCTTGCCGGAGTCGCGGTCCCGGGCGTCGCACAGCACCACGGGGGTCCCCGGGTCGAGATCGAGTGCCCGGGAGACATCGCCCTCCCCGTACGCGCGGGCGCCGGCGAAGCAGTTCACGGCGACGACGAAGGGGATCCGGCGGT
Source organism: Streptomyces sp. NPDC001515 (assembly GCF_053597115.1). Lineage (NCBI taxonomy): Bacteria > Bacillati > Actinomycetota > Actinomycetes > Kitasatosporales > Streptomycetaceae > Streptomyces > Streptomyces sp. NPDC001515. The sequence goes on along the minus strand of NZ_JBSFHN010000046.1, from coordinate 35,569 downwards.
GCTCGAAGTAGTCGACGGCCGGGAAGCAGTCCTCCAGCCGGCGGGTGTCGGCCAGTACGACGGCCCCCAGCGCACCCTGGGACAGCTCGTCCCAGAGGAACCAGAACCGGTCCTGGCCCGGCGTCCCGAAGAGGTAGAGGGAGAGCCCGGAGCGGATGGTGATGCGTCCGAAGTCCATCGCCACGGTGGTCGTCGTCTTCTGGGCGACACCCTCGGTGTCGTCTACCGACTGTCCGGCCTCACTGAGCAGTTCCTCCGTGCGCAGCGGCCGGATCTCGCTCACCGCGCCGACGAGGGTCGTCTTGCCGACCCCGAACCCGCCCGCGACCAGGATCTTGAGGGCCAGGGCGTCGGCCGGGGCGGTGGATCCGGTCGTCTCCCGTGTGCTGTCCGTGGGGTCGGTCGGCATCGATCACTTCTCTCACCAGTGGGTCTCGGGACGTCGACGACGCAGGTCAGTGGCGTCTGTGAGGCACTCGACCCCACGGGTCATCGGCGGGTGTACGGGCGACAGCATGGCAAAGGGGGACGCGCCCCCGGGTGACGCGATCGCTATTTTGAGGATGTGACTGTTTGGGTCCGTTCGATGCCAGGAACGGGATCGAACGCGGTGTGATTGTCAGCCGTTCCATGGCCTCTTCTCCTTGACGGCCCCGGTGCCGCAGAGTCGGATATCGGCCACGGCGGCCGGGCGGAGGCCCGCGCGTCGGGCGGACGCCTTCGCGCGGGTCCCGGAGCCCGTACGGATACGGGGGTGCGAGGCGCTTCCACCGGCCCCGGGCGGCCCCGGGCGCGCCGCCTACACTGGTCGTCCCGGGTGCGAGGGCCCGGCCCGCTCGGACGGGGGCGGGGGACGGACCACGCCCCTCGGGTCCCGGTCCGAGGACGATGCGGTGCACGCGGACAGGAGCGGAGAAGTGTCGACAGGTGCCGGCGGCGGGTTCCAGGACCCGCCCGCGGAAGTGCTGGCCGAGGCGGCTGCCGCGTTCGGTCTCCTGGCGACGCCCGCGCGCCTGCACATCGTCTGGGCGCTGGCCCAGGGCGAGAGCGATGTGACCGGTCTGGCGGAGCGCGTCGGCGGCACGCTTCCCTCGGTGAGCCAGCATCTGACGAAGCTGAAACTGGCCGGACTGGTCCGCTCCCGCCGCGAGGGCCGCCGCCAGGTCTATCTGGTCGACGACCCCGACGTGGTGACCGTGGTGCGGCTGATCGTGGGGCAGCTCGCCGAGCGGGCCGGGCATCCGTCCGAGCCGCCCGCGCGCCTCCGTGAACTCGGTGCCTGAGAGCGGCGAGGCGGAGGGGTCCGGGGCCCGCGCCGAGCGGTCGGCCGTCGTGATCGCGCTGCCCGGCGCCGCGTCCGCTCCGCCGCCCGTACGGCCCTCCTCCTCGCCGACCGCGTCCGCTCCGCCGCCCCTACGGCCGTCGCCCTCGCCGACCGCGCTCCAGGTGCTGCGCTCGCTGGACAGCGGCCCGCGCGGGCTGCTGGAGTCCCAGGCGCAGGAGCGGCTGGGCCGGTTCGGCGAGAACACGCTGCCCGGCCGCCGCCCCGTCGCCTGGCCGACGCGCTTCCTGCGTACGCTGCGGGATCCTTTCACCTCGGTCCTGCTCTGCCTGGGGCTGGTCTCCGCGCTGGTGAGTTCGTGGGGCACGTCCGCCGTGATCGCGGTGCTGGTGGTCGTCAGCTGTCTGCTGCGGTCCACCCAGGAGCACCGGGCGGACCGCGCCGCGGCCGCGCTGCGCGAGCTGGTCGCGACGACCGCGACGGTGCTGCGCCGGGACGGGCCGGACGCCGCGCCCCGGGTCCGCGAGATACCCGTCGGCGAACTCGTCCCCGGGGATGTGATCCGGCTCGCACCGGGCGATCTCGTACCGGCCGACTGCCATCTGCTGCGGGCCGGCGGCCTCACCGTGCACCAGTCCGCGCTGACGGGTGAGTCGGTGCCCGTACCGAAGCGTCCCGCCGGGGCCGGTCCCCCGCCCGGGGCGGCTCCCGGGCGGGGGACCGCGCACGCCGAGGGGGCCGGGGTCTTCGACCGGCCCCAGGACTGCTTCCAGGGCAGCAGTGTCGCCTCGGGGAGCGGCACCGCCGTGGTCGTGGCGACCGGGGGCGCGACCCGGTTCGCCGCCGCCCACGACCGCTCGGCGCACCGCCGGGCCGCGAGCGCCTTCGACCGGTCCGTGCAGGGGATCTCCTGGACGCTGATCCGGTTCATGCTCCTCACCCCGCCGCTGGTCCTGATGGCCAACGCGGCGCTGCGCGGGCGCGGCCTGGAGACGCTGCCGTTCGCGGTGGCGGTCGCCGTCGGTCTGACGCCGGAAATGCTGCCCGTCATCGTCACCACCGCACTGGCCCGGGGCGCCGCTCGGCTGGCCAGGGACCGCGCGGTGATCGTGAAGCGGCTGCCCGCACTGCACGATCTGGGCGCGATGGACGTGCTCTGCCTGGACAAGACGGGCACCCTCACCCAGGACCGGCCGGTCGTGCACCGGACGTACGGACCGGGCGGGGACCTCGGCCCCGACGTGCTGCACTGGGCGGCGGTCAACGCCCTCTGGACCCTCCAGCTGGCGGAACTGCCCGAGCCGGACGCCCTCGACGAGGCGGTCCTCGACGCCTGGGAACCGCTCCCCGGCCCGCATCCGGAGTCCTACCTTCCGATCGAGGAGTACGACGCCGTGGCGGCGCTCCCCTTCGATCCGCAGCGCCGCCTGGCCACGGCCGTGGTCCGCCATCCCCGGCGGCCGGGCACCCATGTGCTGGTCACGAAGGGTGCGGTCGAGGCCGTTCTCGACCGGTGTGCGCTGGAGCCCGGGGAACGCGCCCGGCTCGACGCCCTGGCGGCGCGCGGGGCGGCGGACGGACTGCGGCTGCTCGCGGTCGCGCGCCGCGAGCGGAGGGCGGCGATCGGCCCGTACACCCCGGCCGACGAGCGCGGGCTGACCTTCCTCGGCTTCGTCGCCCTGCGGGACGCGCTCACGCCCAGCGCGCCCGACGCGCTCGCCGTTCTGGCGCACCGGGGCGTGTCGGTGAAGGTGCTGACCGGGGACCATCCCGGCACCGCGGCGCGGGCCTGCCGGGATCTCGGGCTCGCCCCGGGGCGGGTGGTGACCGCCGAGGAGGTCGACGCGCTCTCCGACGAGCAACTGGCCGCTACGGCCGGGGGCACCGCGGTCTTCGCACGGTGCACGCCCGCGCACAAGGCGCGGATCGTGGCCGCGCTGCGGACCGCGGGCTACACGGCGGGGTTCCTCGGGGACGGCGTCAACGACCTGCCCGCGCTCCACGCGGCGGATGTCGGGCTCTGCCCGCGCAACGCGGTGGACGTGGTGCGGGAGACCGCCGATGTGGTGCTGGCCGACAAGGACCTGGGGGCGATCGCCCACGCCATCGGCGCGGGCCGGCTCAGCAGCGGCACCATCGCCACCTATCTGCGGATCACGCTCTCGTCGAACCTCGGCAACGTCCTCGCGATGCTCGCCGCGGGTCTGCTGCTGCCCTTCCTGCCGATGCTGCCGGGTCAGGTGCTGGTGCAGAACCTGTGCTTCGACGCGGCGCAGTTGGCGTTCGCCTTCGACCGGCCGGCACCGTCAGTGCTGCGGCGCCCGGCGGTGCTGCGGCCCCGGGACTTCCTCCGTTTCATCACCGGATTCGGGCTGCTGAACGCGGCGGCGGACCTCGCGACCTTCGGGGTCCTCGCCCTGGCCCTGCACGGTGCGGCGCCGGACGGTCCGACGGGATTCCACTCCGGCTGGTTCACCGAGAACCTGCTCACCCAGGCGCTGGTGATGGTGCTGCTGCGCACCGGCCGGAGCGCAGCCGAGCGGCGCGGCGGGGGGCCGCTGCGGGCCGCCGCGGCCGGTCTCGCCGCGGTCGGTGTGCTGCTGCCCCTGTCTCCGGTGGGGCCTCTGCTGGGGATGAGCGCCCTGCCGCCGCTCTATTACCTGTTGCTCGGCTCGGTCCTCGCGTTGTACGCATGCGGTCTGAGCTGGGCACGCAGACGCTACGAGCGCAATCGGAGGCACGGATGACGACCACGACGGGTGGGGACCGGACAAGGGCCGAGGGGACCGAACCGGCGCGGGTGCGCCGGGCGACCGGTGACGACATCTCCGCGCTGGTCCGGCTGCGGGCCCGGATGCTGGCCGACATGGGTGTGAACGTCGGGGACGAGGAGGCCGTGTGGCGGTCTCACGCGGCGGACTGGTTCGCCGCGCGGATGGACCGGGACGACGCGTTCGCCGCGTTCGTCGTCGACGATCCGGAGCTGGGCGTCGTGGCCTGCGCGGTGGGGGCGTGCGACGCGCACGCCCCGAGTCCGAACAGTCCGAGCGGGCTGCGCGGCCATGTCTCCAATGTCTGCACCGATCCCCGCCGGCGCAGGCGGGGACACGCCCGCGCCTGTATGGACGCGCTGCTCGCCTGGTTCCGGGACGAGACCCCGGTCTCCGTGGTGGGCCTGAACGCCACGGACGAGGCCGCGGCGCTGTACGCGTCCTACGGTTTCGCCCCGCCCCGCCACTCGTACGTCCAGTTCACGCCGGTACGGCAGGGGGCGGCCCGGCCCGTGGGCTGAGCCGCCCGCCGGATCAGCCGTACGAGAGGTCGCTGCACACGTCGTCGTCGGCGGAGCGGGCCCCGTCGGCGATGTCGGCCGGGACCGTCGAGGCGGTCCGGGCGGGGCCGGGCGCGGGTGAGGGGTCGGCGGCGTAGTCGCGCCCCACGATCACCTGGACCCCGGGGGTGGTGGAGGCGCTGATCCGTACACCGCCGAAGAGCCGGGCGGTGGTCTCGGCCTCGCTCTGCTTCCCGGGCCCGTAGGTGACGACCGTGGTGGCCTGGTCCTGGGCGTTGGCGGTGGCGGCCCCGGTGACGGTGAAGCCGTGGTCGCGCAGGAGCCCCGCGGCCTGGGCGGCGAGGCCGGTGACGGTGGTGCCGTTGTAGACGGCGACCTGGATGCCGGTGCCGGAGACGGGTGCGGTGGGCGCGGGGGTGGCCGGGGCCGGGGCGTCCTTCCCTCCCCCCTTGCCGTTCGCGTTCTCGCCGTCGATGGTGCGGTCGGCCTTCAGCGCCGCCCAGAGGGCGTCGGCCTCGGACTCCACGATGGCGACGCGGGCGCCCTCGTACCGCCACGGCACCGTGACGAACTTGGTGTTGTGCAGGTCGATGTTCTTCATCGACAGGGCGAACTTGAGGAGTTTGTCGGCGGAACCGAGGCCCGGGTCGACGGTCATCGCGTCGGTGGCCGCGTCGGCGAGGGGCAGCAGCGTGGTCGGATTCAGTCCGCGCGACTTGACCGTCTTGACGAGCGAGCCGATGAATGCCTGCTGCCGCTTGATGCGCCCTATGTCGGAGCCGTCGCCGATGCCGTGCCGGATCCGTACGTAGTCGAGGGCTCGCTGTCCGGAGACCTTCTGGGGGCCCTTCGCGAAGACCCGCTCGCCCCGGGTGGGGCGCTTGGGGTTGAGGTCCTTCTGGTAGATGTCCTGCGGCAGGCAGACGGGGACGCCGCCGACGGCCGAGGTGAGGGCGGAGAAGCCGGCGAAGTCGACGACGACCGTGTGGTCCACCCGCAGTCCGGTCAGCTGTTCGACGGTGTTCTGAGTGCACGCGGGGTTGCCCTCGGCGGTTTCCCCGACCGAGAACGCCGCGTTGAACATGGTGTTCTCCTGCGGAACCGTCCAGGTGCCGTCGGGCTTCTTGCAGGCGGGAATGGTCACGAGGGAGTCGCGCGGGATGGACACCCCCACGGCGTGCCGGCGGTCGGCGTAGACGTGCAGCAGGAAGGCCGTGTCGGAGCGGCCCACCGCGCCCGTGCCGCCGCCGAGGCCGCCGTTGGCCCCCGAGCGCGAGTCGGATCCGATGACCAGGACGTTCTGCCCGCCGGAGCCGTCCGGGCGGTCGCCCGAGATGCCGTCGGCGCCGAAGGTGTCGATGCTGCCGGTGAGTTTGAGGTAGCCCCAGCCGACCCCCGCCACCAGCAGGACGAGGAACGAGCATCCGAACAGGCCGGTACGCCGCAGCCGTCCTCCCCTCCCCCGGGTCGCCGCGCCCTTGTGGCTCCCTGCCATCGAACTCCCCGTTCCTCGCTGCCATGGAGGAGGCCGTGAGACCGGCGCTCCATGGTTGTACAGTTGCGCAATGTAGCAAGTGTCCGCGTCCGTCCGGATCAACGGCCCCGTCCATCCTGGGCCCCCATCCGGCGTCCGCGAGCCCCTGCCGCACACATTGACCGGAACGGACCGAAGAAAGGGGCGTGACGCGCATGCTGCGCAACGGCCTCGAACCCTGGCATCTGCTGATCGTGGTGATCGTCGTGGTGCTGCTGTTCGGCTCGAAGAAGCTGCCGGACACCGCCCGCGCCCTGGGCAAGTCCCTGCGGATCCTGAAGAGTGAGACCAAGGCCATGAAGGAGGAGTCGGCCCCCGGGATCGTCTCCGGCGAAACCGGGTCCGCCGGCACGGGTGCGGCCACCGGGTCCGCCCCCAGGACCGCCCCCGCCGACGGCGGCACCGCCGTCTCGTCATGACCCGCGCACGCTGGGAACCGTAGGAACAGGGCCGCCGTCCTCCTCGATGGCGGCCGAAGACACGCTGATCGACGCGATCACCGGATCATTTGGAGGAAGTTCATGGGTGTGAGCCTGGCCAAGGGCGGCAACGTCTCCCTGTCCAAGGAGGCGCCCGGCCTGACCGCGGTGACCGTGGGCCTGGGCTGGGACGTGCGGACGACGACGGGGGCCGACCACGACCTGGACGCCAGCGCGCTGCTGTGTTCGGCGAGCGGCAAGGTCCTCTCCGACCTCCACTTCGTCTTCTACAACAACCTCAACAGCCCGGACGGATCGGTCCAGCACACCGGGGACAACCTGACCGGTGAGGGCGAGGGCGACGACGAGTCCATCAACGTGGACCTGGCGACCGTCCCGGCGGACGTGGCGAAGATCGTCTTCCCCGTGTCCATCCATGACGCGCAGGCCCGGGGGCAGAGTTTCGGCCAGGTGCGCAACGCGTTCATCCGCGTGGTGAACCGGGCGAACAACGTCGAGCTGGCCCGTTACGACCTGAGCGAGGACGCCTCCACCGAGACCGCGATGGTCTTCGGCGAGCTGTACCGCCACGGGGCCGAGTGGAAGTTCCGCGCGGTGGGCCAGGGGTACGCGTCCGGCCTGGCCGGCATCGCCTCGGACTACGGCGTGAACGTCTGACGGACGGCTGCGCGGGCCCGGCCCGCCCCGTACGCACGGGGCGGGCCGGGCCCGCGTGCGTCATCCGCGCTTCCCCGCCGTGGCCGTCTCGCCCTCCTCGGTGCGCCCGCCCGGCCCCGTCCGGGCGATCCGGCCCGGCCACCAGGCCCGCGCCCCGATGTCGACCACCAGCGCGGGCGCCAGCAGCGACCGCACCACCAGGGTGTCCAGCAGCACGCCGAAGGCGACGATGAACGCGATCTGGGCGAGGAACGCCAGCGGGATCACGATCAGCGCGGCGAAGGTGGCGGCCAGCACCACACCGGCCGAGGTGATGACCCCTCCCGTGCTGACCAGCCCCCGCAGCACGCCCTGCCGGGCCCCGTACGTCTCCGCCTCCTCGCGGACCCGCGACATCAGGAAGATGTTGTAGTCGACGCCGAGCGCCACCAGGAAGACGAAGCCGTAGAGCGGAACGGAGGCGTCCGTGCCGCTGAAGCCCAGCACATGCGTGAAGACCAGCGACGAGACCCCCAGCGTCGCCAGGAAGTTGAGACCCACGGTCGCCACCAGCAGGACCGGGACGAGGACCGAGCGCAGCAGCCCCATCAGGATGAGCAGGATGATCGCCAGGACCACCGGCACGATGACGCCCCGGTCGTGCGCGGCGGTGCGCTGGGTGTCGTCCTGCTGGGCGGTGTAGCCCCCGACGAGGGCGTCGGCCCCCTCGACGGCGTGCACCGAGGCGCGCAACCGCCGCACGGTGGCCTTGGCCGCGTCGCTGTCCGCGGCGTCCTCCAGCGTCGCGTCGATCCGGACCCGTCCGTCGACCACGAGCGGGGGTCCGCCGCCGGGGCGGCCCGAGGCGGTGACGGGCGCCGCGGACGCCACGCCCTCGGTGCCGGCCGCCGCGACGGTCACCTGGTCCGCCCGGTCCGCGTTCGCCAGGATCACGGCCGGGTTGCCCGAGCCGCCCGGGAAGTGCTTGCCCAGGGTGGCCTGGGCCGAGACCGAGGGGGCGTCGTTGACGAAGATCTCGTCCAGCGGCACGCCCCGGGAGTCGAGGGTGGGGGCGAAAGCCGCACAGGCGACGAGGACCAGCGTGGTGGAGACCCAGACCGCGCGCGGGGAGCGGTCGACCCGGGTGGCGACCCGGCGCCAGACGCCGTGCCCCTGGGCCGCGTCCTCCGCCGGGCGCGGGGTGGCGGGCCAGTAGGCGGCCCGGCCGCACAGCACCAGCACGGCGGGCAGGAAGGTGAGGGTGCTGAGCACCGCGCAGACGATGCCGATGGCACCGACCGGGCCGAGCGCGCGATTGTTCGTCAGATCGCTGAGGAGCAGTGCGAGCAGCCCGAGGGCGACGGTCGCGGCGCTCGCGGTGATCGCCCCGAAGGAGCGGCGGATCGCGGCGAGGGCGGCGGCACCCCGGTCGTCGTGCCGGGCCAGTTCCTCGCGGAAGCGCGCGGTCAGCAGCAGGGCGTAGTCGGTGGCCGCGCCGATCACGAGGATCGACAGGATGCCCTGCACCTGGCCGTCCACGCGGACGACATCGTGGTCGGCGAGCACATAGACGACGGCGCAGGCGAGCCCGAGGGCGAGGACCGCGCCGATGATGATCAGGAAGGGCAGCAGCAGGGAGCGGTAGACGAGCAGCAGGATCACCAGGACGGCGGCCAGGGCCACGCCGAGGAGCAGTCCGTCGATGCCCGCGAAGGCGTCCTTGAGATCGGCCTGCGCCGCCGCCGGTCCGGCGATGCCGACCGTGGTCCCGGGCACCTCGGCGGCGGCGCGCACCCGGTCGAGGGTGTCGGGAAGGGCGTCCCCGAGGTCCGAGCGGAGCTGGACCACACCGGACAGGGCCAGGCCGTCGTCGGAGGGGAGCGCGGGCGAGGGCGCTCCGACGATGCCCGGCTGCCCCTTCAGCGTCGCCAGGGCACGGGTCGCGGATTGCTGCCCGCCGGCGGGGAGCGCGCCGTCCCGGCCGGTCCACACGACGATCGCGGGCATGGTCCGCGCGGTCTGGAAGTCTTTCTGCTCCTCGGCGACCCGGGTGGACTCGGCGCTGCGCGGCAGGAAGGCGGCCTGGTCGTTGGTGGCGACCTCGCCGAGTTTTCCGGCGTACGGGCCGAGGGCTCCTCCGATCCCGAGCCAGACGACGAGCAGAGTCACGGGCACCAGCCAGCGGAGCAGGCGGTGGTGCGAGGCGGGCTTCATTGCTTCCCCTGGAATCGACGGACGGCAGATATCTCTCGGTCATCGACTATCTCAATGATCGAGAGATATTACTCTGGAGGGATGCGCACCGCAGACACCGGCCCGGACAGAGGCACGAGCGACGATCCCACCGGGCTCCAGTCGTTCGCGGTGCTGCTGCGCCGGATGAACGGCGAGTTCAACCGCATCACGCACGCGTTCGCCCAGACCCAGGGGCTGCACGCCACCGACGTCCAGGCCCTGATCGCCATTCTGGACGCGGAGCGCGGCACGGACGGCGCGATGACACCCGGGCGGCTGCGTGAACAACTGGATCTGACCTCGGGTGCGGTCACGGCGTGTCTGGACCGGCTGGAGCGGGCGGGGCACATCCGCCGGGTCCGTGACACCGGGGACCGGCGGGTGGTGCATCTGCACTACGCCGCTCCGGCCAAGCGCGTCGCGCGTGACTTCTTCCAGCCGCTGGCGGCCGGCACCGAAGCGGCCCGACGGCAGTTCGACGCGGACGAACTGCGCGTCGTGGTGCGCTTCCTGGAGTCGATGAACGAGGAACTGGCGCGGCTGCGCGGGTCCGGGCAGCGTCCGTAGCGTCCGCCGCCCGGTCCTTCTCACAGGGCCCGGAGTCCGTTGATGACCTCGCGCAGGACGCGTTCGTCGGGGAGCTGGGCCGGGGGCACCGGGCGGCTGACCGTCACATGGCCGGACTCCAGCAGGTCGCCGAGGAGGACCCGGACGACACCGACCGGCAGATCGGCGTCCGCCGCGAGTTCCGCGACGGACTGCGTCTCGGTGCGGCACAGCTCCAGCAGGGTCTGGTGCTCCGGACCGAGCAGTACGTCCTCGCCGCTCCCGGCCGCCGTGTCGGCGTACGTGACGAGCGCGATCAGATCGAACCGGGCGGCGCCCGGCCCCGGGTCGGTGCGGCCTCCGGTCATGGCGTACGGCCGGACCAGCGGGCCGGCCTCGGCGTCGTACCACTGGCTGCCCGGCAGCTCGTACGGATCGGTGTCCGTGGCGGACATGGTGCTCACCGCCCCCTCAGCCGGTCGCCGTGGGGTGGGCGGCGAACCGGGCCGGGGTGCGCAGATGTTCACCGACCCGTTTGACCAGGCGGGCCATCTCGTAGGCGACCAGTCCGATGTCGGCGAAGGCGGTGCTGAGCACGGCGAGGCACGAGCCCTCCCCCGCCGCCGCGACGAACAGGAAGCCGTCGTCCATCTCGACCATCGTCTGACGGACGTCGCCCGCCCCGAAGTGGCGCCCGGCCCCCTTGGCGAGGCTGTGGAAGCCGGAGGCGACCGCCGCGAGGTGTTCGGCGTCCTCGCGGCTCAGCGCGCTGGAGGCGCCTACCGCGAGTCCGTCGCCGGAGAGCACGACCGCGTGCCGGACCTCTGCGACACGGGTCACCAGATCGTCCAGCAGCCAGTCGAGTTCGCCGGATCTGCGCGGCACCCCGGTCCTCTCGTTCGCGATCATGCGGGGTCTCCTTCGCTGAGCGGGCGCGGTTCGGGGGTGGTACGGGGGCCGGGCTCCGGGGCGCCCGGGGAGGAGCCGCCGCCGCGCAGCCAGCCGGCGCGGTAGGCGGACATGCGGTCCCTGGCCTCCTCCGGTGTGCGGTGGGCGGGGCCGGCGGGCGGTTCGGCGGAGGGGGGCGGTTCGGGGCGGGGCCGCTCGCGCAGTTGCGGGGCGAGACTCGCCTGCCTGACCCGGCGGGGCAGGTCGTCCTCGCCCCGGTCCGCGCCCGGGGACGGCGCGGGTGCGGGCTTCTCCGTCCGCTGCGGCGTCCGGCGCGGGCGCAGGGAGGTGACCTGGGCGGTCGGTCCGGTTCCGCTGTCCAGGGCCGGTACGGCGACGGGGGCGGGGAACGCCGTGGTGCGGGGCCGGGCGACCCGGGGGGCCGGTCCGAGGGCGGCGCGGTCGGTGTCCTCCCGGCGCGGCTCGGTGTCCGCCGCGGGCGCGGTCCGTTCCCCGCCCGGCGGGAGCGCGCTCTGCAGCAGGGCCGTCGGCAGCAGGACCACCGCCGTGGTGCCGCCGTAGGCGGAGGTGCGCAGATGGACCTTGACGCGGTGGCGGACGGCGAGCCGGCTGACGACGAAGAGCCCGAGCCGGTCGCTGTCGAAGAGGTCGAGCGCCTCGGCCTCTTCGATGCGGCGGTTGGCCTCGGCGAGGAGTTCGGGACCCATGCCCAGGCCCCGGTCCTCGATCTCCAGGGCGTAGCCGTTGCCCACGGGTTCGCCGGTGATGCGCACCTTGGTGTGCGGGGGCGAGAACTGGGCGGCGTTCTCGACCAGTTCGGCCAGCAGATGGGTGAGGTCGGCCACGGCGGCGCCCCGGACCGCGCCGTCGGGGAGCCGGCTCACCTCGACCCGGGCGTAGTCCTCGATCTCGGAGACGGCCGCGCGGACGACGTTGGTGAGGGGGACCGGCATCCGCCAGGCCCGGCCGGGCGCCGCGCCCGACAGGATGATCAGGCTCTCGGCGTGGCGCCGCATGCGGGTGGTGAGGTGGTCGAGGCGGAAGAGGTCGCTCAGCTCGTCCGGGTCGTCGGCGCGCCGCTCCATGCTGTCGAGCAGATTCAACTGGCGGTGCACCAGCACCTGGCTGCGGCGGGCGAGGTTGACGAAGACGCCGGAGATCCCGTCGGCGAGTTCGGCGCGTTCGACGGCGGCGCCGAGGGCGGCGCGGTGCACGGTGGCCAGGGCCTCGGCGACCTGTCCGATCTCGTCCTGGGAGGCGGGTCCGGGCGGGGCCTCGGCCCGGATGTCCAGTTCCTCGCCGGCGCGCAGCCGGCGCATGGCCAGGGGCAGCTTGCGCCGGGCGATCTCCAGGGCGCTGTTGCGGAGGCTCACCAGTTCCACGACGAGGGCGCGGCCGATGCGTACGGAGATCACGAGGGAGGCGGCCACGGCGGCGAAGCCGAAGACGACGGCGGCGCCGGAGGGGCTGAAGAGGCCATGGGCGAGCGGGTCGGTGCGGTGGGCCGCGCGCTCCCCTGCACCGGCGGCGATGCCGTGCAGTTCGGTGCGGACCTCGTCGGCGGCGGGCTGCCAGTCGGCGGCGGGCAGGGCGCGCACGGCGGCCCGGCCGGGTGCCGCGGTGAGTACGGCGTCCTCGGCGGCGGCGAGGGCGCGGGTGGCGGGCCGGGCGGTGAGCGCGTGCCAGGCGGCCCGTTCGGTGGCGGGCAGATCGGCGCCGGCGGTCGCGGTCAGTTCGCGGCGGGTCCCGACGGCGCCGGTGAACAGGCGCAGCGGGCGGCCCTCCAGTCGGCCGGTGCGGAAGGCGGTGGTGAGCAGCGCGTCCTCGCGGGCCAGCATCTCGTCGGCGCGGGCCAGTTCGAGCAGGACCCGGGCGTCGGATCCGAGGGCGTCGTCCTGGATGCCGGTGACCGCTCCGGACACGGCGAAAGCCGCGGTCACGGCCGAGGTGTAGCGGTCGTAGACCGCCTCCACGCCGTCCTGTCCACCGCCCCGCCCCCGGAGGGCGGCGACTTCGGCGAGGAAGCGGTCGAGGCGCCCGGCCACCGCCCCGGGCAGATTGCCGGTGTCGGCGACGGTGTGGCCGCCGTCCAGGCGCAGGGCGCCGAGTGCGGTGTCGGTGCGGGCGGCGCGGGCCCGGAGGGTCGCCTCCTCGGCCGTGCCCGGATCGGCCGCCCGGACCATGGCCGCCTCGCGTTCGGCCTGGAGCGCGGTGACGGCCGCCGCGACGGGGGCCCTGACCTCGTCGTCGACCCGCTGCAACTGGCGCAGCCGGGCCACGTCCTGGGCCGTGGACACGGTCGCGAACCCCCACAGCGCGAGCAGCGACACGACGGGCACCACGAGCAGCGAGATGACCTTCGCGCGGACGGTCCTGGGACGCAGCCGCCAGCCTCCCCGGGGAGCCGTGCCGGGCTCGGCCCGTGCGGCGCGTTCGGCGCTCTCGTCGGCCGGGGGTCCGGCGTGCGCGCGGCGGCCTCGGACCGGCGGGGTGCCGGGCCGGGCGTCGAAGGCGCCGGCCTCCGGGGTCGTGCGGGATGGGCGCATGGCCTCCTCGTTCCGGATCGGGTACGGGTGGTAGGGGCGGGGGCGGCGGGGCTGTGCTGCGAAGGGGCGGTGCCGGGTCCGGCGGGTCAGCGGGTTCCGGCCCGGGCGGCTCCGGGGCGGCGGGTGGCGTGCCACGGGGTGGGGGCAGGTGCCGGGGCGGACGGTGCGTCCGCGGCGGGTTCGGCGCGTCCGGCGCGGGCGTACGCGGCCCGCTCCGGTGCCGTGGGCGAGAGCGCCACGAACGCGGAGGTGAGGAAGAGGTAGGAGCCGAGGCAGACGGCGAGCGGGAAGATGAACTGCATGGCGGTGGCGCCCGGGAGCGGGGCGGCCGAGGGGGCGACCCGTACGCTCACGGCCAGCATGCCGGTGTAGTGCATGCTGCTGACCGCCGCGCCCATGACGAGCGAGGCGAGGGCGACGGCCCGGGTGGAGCGGATGTTGAGGACGGCCCAGAGCGCGGCCGTCGCGGCGATGACCGCGATGACGACGGAGAGGACGACGCGCAGCGGGTCGTAGTGGAGGGTGCCGTGCAGCCGCAGGGCCGCCATGCCGAGGTAGTGCATGCTGGCGACGCCGAGGCCGGTGGCGAGACCGCCGAGGAGCAGTGCCCTGGTCCGGTCGCGGCTGTAGCCGACGGCGAAGACGCCTCCGCCGACGACGGCCATGGCGCCGAGCAGGCTGAGCAGGGTGAGCGGCACGTGGTAGCGGATGTCGGTGCCGTAGACGCCGAAGCCGAGCATCGCGACGAAGTGCATCGTCCAGATGCCCGAGCCGATGGCGGAGGCGGCCGTGATCAGCCAGTTGCGCCGGGAGCGTCCGGTCGTGTCGAGGGCGCGCACGGTGCAGCTGAGGCCGAGCGCGGCGCCGATGCAGGCCATCGCGTACGACAGCACGGGGGTGAGCCAGCCGAAGCTGGCGTGGTCCAGGTGTCCCATGACTCGGGGACGCTAGTCGCGCCGGAGCGCGCGTCCCCGTCGCAGGCGAAAGCTGCCGGGATATGACAGAGAGATGTTCCCGAACGATCGCGCCGTGGTCGAACGTGCACGCCGGTTCAGGACGTTTCGTTCGGGCGAGACTGCGCCATCATGGCCGCATGACCGATGACCACACACATGTCCAGGAGTTCTTCGGGGCGCGGGCGGCGGGCTGGGACACCCGCTTCCCCGACGACGGTCCGGCCTTCGACACGGCGGTCGCCTCGCTGGGGCTGCGGCCCGGTGACGCCGTGCTGGACGCGGGATGCGGCACGGGGCGGGCCCTGCCGGCGCTGCGGAAGGCGGTCGGGCCCGAGGGGACGGTGCTGGGCGCGGACCTCACCCCGGCCATGCTGGAGGAGGCCGTCCGGGCCGGACGGGACCGGGCCGGCCGGCTGGTCCGGGCCGATGTCGCGCGGCTGCCGGTGCGTCCGGGGGCGCTCGACGCGGTGTTCGCGGCGGGTCTGCTCTCGCATCTGTCCCGGCCGGGGCCGGATCTCGCCGAACTCGCCCGGGTGGTGCGGCCGGGCGGGCTGCTGGCGCTCTTCCACCCCGTGGGACGCGCCGCCCTCGCGGCGCGTCAGGGGCGGCGGATCACCGACGGGGATCTGCGGGCCGAACCGCGCCTTTGCCCGCTGCTGGCGCGTTCGGGCTGGCGCCTCGTCTCGTACGTGGACGAGGACGCCCGCTATCTCGCGCTGGCCGAACGCTCCGGCTGAGGCGGGGCGCACCCGTCGGCCGGCGGGTCAGGCCGATTCGGTCTCGGTGTCCCGGAGGTGGCGGACCGGGCAGCCGCCGGTGCCGGGGACCGGGTGGGTGCCGAGCGCGGACACCTCATAGCCGTGGGGATAGCCCTTGATCTCGGGGTTCTGCCGGGCGTAGTGCGGCGTGCGGCGCGGCGGGAGGAGCCGGACCGCGCGCGCCCTGAGCCGCAGGGCGCCCCGGGTGACGGCGCGGGCGGCGGCGCCCGGTGCCGGATAGCGGAAGGCCCGCAGCAGCGCGTCGTCGAGCAGGGCGAGGCTCGCTCCCCGGACGAGGGGCGCGAGCGGGCGCGGATACCAGGAGGCCATCAGCGCCAGCGTCGCGTCCGACACGGCACGCGCCCCCTCGTCCCAGCCGAAGTGCGCGGCCTCGTAGGTGTCGAGGGTGTGCTCGAACTCCTCGTAGGTGCGCGGCAGGTCCTTGATGCCCATATGGGCGCCGAGGGTCCGGTAGTAGGCGGCGCACGCCCGCAGCTCGTGGTCGCAGAGCCGGCGCCAGCCGTACGCGTCCAGCCAGCGCTTCGGGCTGACGACGAAGGTGCACAGCACATAGCGCATGTCGTCGTTGCTGATGTCGTAGCTGCGGTGCATCCGGTTGATGCGGCGGATGGCCGTGCGTCCCGGTTCGCTGTCGAAGCCGTGCTCGACCACCGTGTCCAGGAGCAGCGCGGTGTCGTCGTACCGCTTCTGCGAACGGTCCGTCAGTTCGGCGGTCTGCGCGAGGAGCCTGCCGATCGAGGGCACGGCATAGGTGCGGTACAGGGCGAGTTCCAGGGCGCGGGTGATGTCCCACGGGAACTCGTACGTCGCCGTGATGCGGTAGATCTCCAGGAAGTCCCGCTCCGGATCGAGGCGTTGGATCTCCTTCAGCCGGTCGTAGCGCTTCACCGCGGCGTCCCCCTCTGTCCAGGTCGAGTGTCCCAGCCTACGTGCGTGGGCAGGACGGTGAATACGTACGCACCACCCGAAAGGCGGTACCCATGACCGGCGTGAGGCAACTGTGGCGAAGAGCCGTGACCCCGCTGCGCAAGGACGGCCCGCCCACCGCTCCGGCGCGCCGGCAGCACAACCTGTTCGAGGCAGCGGCCACGTTTGTCGGGGCGTCGGCGGCGGACGACCAGGACCGGATGGAGGAGGCGAGCGGCTGGGTGTCGCCCGAGGCGCTGTCCTTCGGTGTGAGCGAGCTGGCCTGCCGGGCCGTCACCGCGCTCGCGCGGGAGCGGGGCGTCACGCCGGAGCAGGCCGCCCGGACGCTGCTGGGCCTCGCCGACGACTGATCCGGGCCCGTACGCGCCCCGCCGGGTCCGGCCTTGTCAGGGCCTCGACGGGTGGGTTACCCACTGGTTAAGGTGCGCCGACACCACCGTGACGGAAGAGGAGGGTGCAGTGGCCGGGACGGACGACGCTGTCGCCGACGACGCGCTGTATGTGCTGACCGCGGTCCTGCTGACCCCCGCGCAGTTCCCGAGCGTGCTCGGCGACGACTATCCGGCGGCGTGCGCGGCCCTGGGCCTGGAACCGTACGCGGAGGGGTACGGCCTGGTCATGGGGCAGGACGGCGACGGCGCGCGCTGGACGGTGGTCGTGGACGACGTGTCGCTGGTGGCGGTGGCGATCGCTTCCTGGGACTGCGGGATGGAGTACGACCTGTCGCCGGACGACCGCTCGGTGGTCTGCGCGCTGCCCGGCTGGCCGCTGGCCGTGGCCGTCGCCGCCCCCGGTCTGCCCGCCCCGCACGATCCGGGACCCGACCCCGAGGTGGAGGGCGAGCCCCTGGCACCGCTCTCCCCGCCCGACACAGACGCCTGGGGTCCCGCCCAGCGCCGGCTGGGGGCGGACGCGATCGCCTCGCAGTGGGCGGTCTGGCGGGAGCAGGTCGACGACGGGGAGGAGTCCGGGGCCGCATCCGGATCGAGCGAAGCGCAGGGGCACGGGGACGGGGCCGGCGGCGACGGACAGCCGGACGGCTCCCCGGCGGAGCGGGGCGACGCGGCGGAGCTGTCCGCCGGCGGTGCGCACCCCGGGGTGCGGCGGGCGCTGGCCGAGGCGACCGCGTATCGGGACAGTCCGCCGCCGCCCGGCCGGGTCCGCTCCTCGTTCGCCCCGGGGGACGCGCGGATGATCCGGGCCGACGGTCCCGGCTGGTCCATGGTCGCCCGGACCGACGACATCGCCTTTCTGCTGCTGGACGAGGTGCCCGGCGAGATCATGACCGTGGGGCGCGGCACGGAGCTGCCCAAGCTGCTCGCGGCCCTGGACGCGATGGCCGTCCGGCCGTCCTGACTCGGGCCGTCATGGCTCCGGCCGTCCGGAACACGCGAGGTGCCCGGGACGGTCCGGTCCGGGGCACCTCGGGCGTACGGAGGGTCAGACGCGGTCCAGCGGGCGGTGCGGCTCGGCCGGCAGCCGGACCTCGATCGGGTCGCCGGGCCGGACGACACCGCCGGCGGCGACCACGCTCATGATCCCGGCCTTGCGGACCACGGCACCGGTCTCGTCCCGGCCGACGACCCGCTTGAGGAGGCCGGTGCGGAAGGTGTCGATCTGGAGGCAGGGGTTGCGCAGCCCGGTGACCTCGACGACGGCCTCGGCGCCGAGGCGGAGACGGGTGCCGACCGGCAGGGCCAGCAGGTCGATGCCGTGCGTGGTCACGTTCTCCCCGAGATCCCCGGGGGCGATCTCGTAGCCCGCCTCGCGCAGCTCGTCGAACAGCTCCGCGTGGATGAGGTGGACCTGGCGGAGATTGGGCCGGGTGGGGTCCTGGGCGATCCTGGAGCGGTGTTTGACGGTCACCCCCGCGTGGACGTCCCCCTCCACTCCCAGTCCGGTCAGCAGCGTCACGCTGTCCCGGTTGGGCTTGGTGAAGCTGTACGTCTCGTTCCTGCTCACGGCGGTGACTGTCCCACTCACGGTGCCGGTCCCCTTGCTCAGCGGCCTATTTCCCTACGGGTGATCCTACGGAGCCTGCGCCGCTGGCCGGGGTCCAGGGCCAGGTAGGCGATCGCGGGGACGCCCACGAGGACCAGCAGGGACAGCCAGAAGCCGATGAACGGCATCAGGACGACCGCGACGACGACTCCTCCGACGGCGATCTTCGCTGTGTTCGACATCGTCCACGCCTCCTTCGCGGCCCGCGGCCGCTCCTGATGGGAGAACGCCTGTGCGTGCTCCACGGTTCCTCGCGGGGCGGTGAAGCCCGGGAGAGGTGCCCGCCCGTCACCGCAGCGGGGCGCCGACCTCGTGCATGTGCTCCAGGGCCTGCCGGTAGGACTCGATGAGCCCGGTCTCCGTGTAGGGCATGCCGAGCGCTTCGCAGTGGGCCCTGACGAGCGGCTGGGCGCGCCTGAGGTGGGGGCGCGGCATGCTCGGGAAGAGGTGGTGCTCGATCTGGTAGTTGAGTCCGCCGAGGAACCAGTCGGTGAGGGCCGCGCCCCGGACGTTGCGCGAGGTCAGGACCTGTCGCTGGAGGTGTCCCCAGCGGTCTCCGTCGGGGTCGGGCATCTTCATGCCCTTGTGGTTCGGCGCGAAGGACATGCCGAGGTGGAGGCCGAAGAGCGCGTGGTGCACGAGGGCGAAGACGACGGCCTTGCCCGGGGACAGGACCGTGAGCAGCAGGGCGGCGTACAGGCCGAGGTGCGCGGTGAGCAGCAGTGCCGAGAGGGCACGTTCGCGGACGGGCTGGTGTCGCAGGTACTGGAAGCCGGAGACCTTGAGGGCGATGCCTTCGAGCAGCAGCATCGGGAAGAACAGCCGGGCCTGGTTGCGGGTGAGCCAGCGGGCGAACCCCTCCCGCTGGGCGGCCTGC
Organism: Streptomyces sp. NPDC001515; assembly: GCF_053597115.1. Taxonomy (NCBI): domain Bacteria; kingdom Bacillati; phylum Actinomycetota; class Actinomycetes; order Kitasatosporales; family Streptomycetaceae; genus Streptomyces; species Streptomyces sp. NPDC001515. The sequence continues at coordinate 16,609 of NZ_JBSFHN010000046.1, read as the reverse complement.
TTCGCGGTCCAGACGAGGGCGCCGACACCGACGTCCGGGTCCTTGTCCACGTGGTTCGGGTGGGCGTGATGGCGTACGTGCTTGTCGTTCCACCACGCCTCGTTCATCCCGAGGAGCAGATTGGCGTGGAACAGGCCGATCACGCGGCTCACCCGGCGGTCGCCGGTGATCTGGGCGTGTCCGGCGTCGTGGCCGAAGAAGGCGGTGCGCGACCAGAAGACGGCCAGGGGAAGCGCGAGCAGCAGGGTCCACCAGGTGTTGCCGAGGAGGACGATGCCGGTGAGCACCGCGCCCAGGGCCAGCAGGTTGACGGAGATGCCGGCCGCGTACCAGCCGGTGCGCCGCTTGAGGAGTCCCTCGTCCCTGACCGCCCGCAGCAGTGGTGCGAAGTCACTGCCCGCACCGGGGCCCCTGGTGGGAGGCGTGGTACCTGGGGCACCTTCGCGGGGTCGTACGACGGCGATGGTCGCGGCCTGAGGCATGGCGTCTCCGGTCTTCTGGTCCTGTCCGACCTGAAAAAACGTACGATTCGCGGGTGCCGCGGAGCCATGGAGCCACCACCCGGGGTTCCCGGGTGCCAGCCCCCTCGGTCCGTAGGGGGGCTGACACCACCGGGCAGACAAAGAGGGCTTTTTCACGTGACGCAGATCACGCTTGGTGATCTTCCGCCGGATTCATCAATGGGCTATCCTCGGCGACCTTCCACTAGTCAAATTTGAGGACTCCGCCATCGCTGTGCACCGCCTCCCCGCAGCATCGCTCTCCGAGATCTCCGCGCTGGCCGGCTGTTCCGTGGTCTTCCTGCCGGCGGATCCCGCCCGCACCGGCCGGGTCGCCTTCTGGTACCCGGACGGCAGCAGTCCGCCCGAGGCGCCGGGCACGGTCGAGGAGCTGACCGTGGCCGGTCCCGACGCGGCGCCCCGTCCCGTACCGGCCCGGATCCTCCCCGTCCGTGACGCGCTCGCCGTCCTCACCCGGGCCCGGACGGCCTCCCACGCCTCGCCCGCCGCGCTGTTCTGGGGCGCGGCGGGGCTGCTCGCCCTTCAGTTCGCGGCGCGCGGGCTGCTGTTGCCGGGGCTCAGCGCCACCGACCACGACAGCTGGCGGGCCGGTCCGCTGACCGCCGACGACCAGACCCGGATCCGCACCCTGGCCGCGTCCATGCCGCCGGCCGCGCACGCGGTCCCGGTCGACGCCCTGGCACAGCCCCTCCTCCTGCCCGAACCGGAGCGGCTCCTGCGGGCGTTCCTCGACGCGGTGGTGGACGGCCTGCCGCGCACCCCGGCCGCCCCGCTGGCCGCCGGCGGACCGGCGTTCGCCGCCGAGGAGCCGCAGCACGCGCCGGGCCAACGGGCCTGGCTCGCGGATGTGGCCGCCGTGCACGACGCGGGGGTACGCCTCTCCCTGCGCGTCGAGGTGGCCGGGCTCGACCGGTCCGGAACGGAATCCGACGGCGCGCACGGCCCGTCGTTCCGCGTGGTGCCGCAGATCCACGGCGTGGGCGATCCCACCCTGGTCGCCGACGCGGCCGAGATCTGGGCCGGTTCGGGACCGGCCGCCGCCGCCTTCGGCCCCCGGGCCCGGATGGACGCGCTCCTCATGCTGCGCCGGGCCGCGCGGGCCTGGCCGCCGCTCGCCCCGCTGCTGTCGGCCGCCGTGCCGGACGCCGTGGAGCCCGCGGACGAGGAGATCGCCGGCCTGCTCGGCCCCGCGTCGGCCGCGCTCGCCGCCACGGGGGTCCAGGTGCACTGGCCCCGGGAACTCGCCCGCACCCTCACGGCCCGCGGCGTGATCGGCCCCTCGGACGCGGAGGACGGCGCGGACCCGGACGAGGGGGAACGCCGGGCCGGCGGGCGCGCGTTCCACGCCTCGGACGCCGCACCGCTGCTCTCCTCCGACGCCCTGCTCTCGTTCACCTGGTCGTTCACGCTCGGCGGTCAGCGTCTCGGGCGGGACGAGCTGGACCGGCTGGCCGAGGCTGGCCGGCCCCTGGTGCGGCTGCGCGACCAATGGGTGCTGATCGACCCCGAGCAGGCCCGCCGGGCCCGGGAGGCGCACGACCGCAAGGTCACCCCGATCGACGCCCTGGGCGCCGTGCTGACCGGTTCCACCGAGGTCGACGGCCGGCGCGTGGAGGTCTCGGCGACGGGCTGGCTGGAGCGGCTGCGGCAGCGGGTCGCGGAGCCCGAGGCCCTGCCAGAGGGCGAGAGCGCCGTCGGGCAGCCCGCCGCGCTCGCCGCGACCCTGCGCGACTACCAGCTGCGCGGGCTGAACTGGCTCCACACCATGACCTCGCTCGGGCTCGGCGGCTGTCTCGCCGACGACATGGGCCTCGGCAAGACCATCACGCTGATCGCCCTGCATCTGCACCGCCGGACCCTGGAGGGCACGGCCGGACCGACGCTGGTGGTCTGTCCGACCTCGCTCATGGGCAACTGGCAGCGGGAGATCGAGAAATTCGCCCCGGGCATCCCGGTCCGCCGCTTCCACGGCGGCTCGCGCACCCTGGAGGAGCTGGCCGACGACGCCTTCGTCCTCACCACGTACGGCACGATGCGGCTCGACGCGCCCCGGCTCTCGGGCGTCCGCTGGGGCATGGTCGTCGCCGACGAGGCGCAGCACGTGAAGAACCCGTACTCGGCCACGGCCCGGCAGCTGCGCACCATCGGCGCGCAGGCACGGGTCGCCCTCACCGGAACGCCCGTGGAGAACAACCTCTCCGAGCTGTGGGCGATCCTCGACTGGACCACACCGGGCCTGCTGGGCCGGCTCGGCACCTTCCGCACCCGCTACGCGCGGGCGGCGGAGGGCGGCGATCCGGCGGCGGCCGAGCGGCTGGGCGCGCTGGTGCGGCCCTTCCTGCTGCGCCGCCGCAAGTCCGACCCCGGCATCGCGCCGGAGCTGCCGCCGAAGACCGAGACCGACCGCGCGGTCTCGCTCACGCCCGAACAGGCCGGGCTCTACGAGGCGGTGGTGCGCGAGACGCTGGCGGCCATCTCCGAGGCGGACGGCATGGCGCGGCGCGGGCTGGTGGTGAAGCTGCTGACGGCGCTCAAGCAGATCTGCAATCATCCCGCGCAGTACCTCAAGGAGGAGGAGCCCCGGATCGCGGACCGCTCCGGCAAGGTCGAACTGCTCGACGAACTGCTGGACACCATGCTCGCGGAGGGCGCGGGGGTGCTGGTCTTCACCCAGTACGTGCAGATGGCGAGGCTGCTGGAGCGGCATCTGACGGCGCGCGGCATCAGCACGCAGTTCCTGCACGGGGGCACGCCGGTGGCGGAGCGCGAGGCGATGGTCAACCGCTTCCAGTCGGGCGGGGCTCCGGTCTTCCTGCTGTCGCTCAAGGCGGCCGGGACCGGTCTCAACCTGACCCGGGCGGCGCATGTGGTGCACTTCGACCGCTGGTGGAACCCGGCGGTGGAGGCGCAGGCCACCGACCGGGCGTACCGCATCGGCCAGACGCAGCCCGTCCAGGTGCACCGGCTGATCGCGGAGGGCACGATCGAGGACCGCATCGCGGACATGCTGGCCCGCAAGCAGGGGCTCGCCGACGCCGTGCTCGGCTCCGGCGAGAGCGCCCTGACCGAGCTGAGCGACGCCGAACTGGCCGATCTGGTCGAGCTGCGAGGGGGCGCACGATGACACGCGGATATCCGGAGGACGGGTACGAGCCCGATCCGTTCGAGGGCGAGGGCTACGACGAGGAGTTCGGCGACGGCGAGGACGGCGGGTTCGGCGGTGAGGCGGCCGGCGGGGCGGCGTCGGGTCCCGAGCGCACCTTCGCCCCGCTGCCGCCCGCCCCGGGCCGGGGCTTCGCGACCTCCTGGTGGGGCGGGGCCTGGTTGAAGGCGCTGGAGGACACGGCGCTGGACAACCAGCAGCTCAAGACGGGCCGCCGGTTCGCCCGCGAGGGCCGGGTCGGCGCGGTGTCCGTGCGGCCCGGCCGGATCACCGCGGTGGTCCGGGACCGGAACGCGGGCGGCCACCGCAGCGACGTGCTTCTTCAGGAGTTGAGTGACGAACAGTGGGACCGCTTCCTGGACATGGCGGTCGACCGGGCCGGGCACATCGCCGCCCTCCTGGACCGGGAGATGCCGCCGCATCTGGTCGAGGACGCGGCGGCGGCAGGGGTGGAGCTGCTGCCCGGGATAGGCGATCTCGACCCGGAGTGCACCTGCGACGCCTGGGACCACTGTCCGCACACCGCGGCGCTCTGCTACCAGGTGGCCCGGCTGCTGGACCAGGACCCGTTCGTGCTCCTGCTGCTGCGGGGGCGCGGCGAGCGCCGGCTGCTGGACGAGCTCCAGGTGCGGATCGCGGCACGGGCGGCCGGCCGCACCGGGTCGGACGCCGCCGGGGGCCCGGACACCGGCGGGGAGTCCGGGGACGGCACCCCCGGCGCCACCGGCGTGCCGGGTGTCCCGGCGGACGAGGCGTACGCCGGCGCGGCACTCCTGCCGCCGCTCCCGCCGCTGCCGGACGTCCCCGACGCCCCGGGCCCGGCGCCCTCGCTGGACACCGAGACGGACCCGGAACCGGGCGTGGACCCCTCGGCGTTGGAGCTGCTGGCCCGGGACGCCGCGGCCCGCGCGCACCGGATGCTCGTGGAGGCGCTGTCGGCGGGGCACGGGCAGCAGCCGGTGCCCCCGGCGCCGACCGCGCGGGAGGACGCGGTGCGGCTGGCGGCCGAGGCCCGGCCGGAGCCGTGGATCGCCCACCGGCTGGCGACCGGTTCCGGCCGGCCGCGCGCCGCGCTGCCGGCGGCGGTGGCGGCCTGGCGGTACGGCGGGCCGGCCGCGCTGGCCGTGCTCGACGAGGAGTGGACGCCGGACGGTCCCGCCCTCGCCCGGGCGAGGGCGGGTCTCGCCGGTGCCTGGGACGAGGACGAGGCGCCCCGGCTGCGGGCCGAGCGCAACCGGTGGACCTCGGCGGACGGCACGGTGCAGGTGCGCTACGGGCGGGACGGGCGCTGGTATCCGTTCCGCAAGGAGGGCGGCCGCTGGATGCCGGCCGGGCCCTCGGACGAGGATCCGGCGGCGGCGTGGGCGGACGCGGCCGCAACCGATCCGGTCGACGCCTGAGAAGCGGAGCCGGGGCGGGCGGGGCGCGAAGTACCGCCCTCTCGCCCGTCGGAGAGGGTGCCCCGCCCGCCGGTCGGACGGGGCACCCCCACCCGTCGGGCAGGGTGCCGCCCCCGCCCGTCGCCGCGTACCGTCCCGGAGTTCACCTCGATGACACCGGTCGTTGAGGCGCGGCGCGGAACCTGACGGGCGAAACGTTCCTTGCCCCTCAGGAGGCCCCATGTCCGCGCGTGTCGTCCGTCGATCCCTGGCCGTCGGGCTGCCGCTCGCCCTGCTCGGCACGGTGGGTGCCACGGGCACCGCGACCGGCGCGCAGGATCACCACCGTCCCGGGACGACCGCCCGGGTCACGGCGAGCGCCACCCTCGGCCCCGTCCCGCTCGGCGGCTTCAGCAACGCCCTGCTGCCCGGGACGGTCGACGACGACCGCGGCGTCCTGCTCGGCGGCATCGGCAGCGACATCTACCCGGCCGGCCGCAAGGGCGAGTACTGGACCGTCACGGACCGGGGCCCCAACGGCCAGATCAAGGTCGACGGCACCAAGCGGCGCACCTTCCCCGTGCCCGGGTTCGATCCGGCGATCGTCCGGATCCGGGTGACGGGCCGACAGATCGAGGTGGTGCGCTCGATCCCCCTGACCACCCGGTCGGGCGCGCCCGTCACGGGCCTGTCCAACCAGAAGGGCCGCGACGAGGCCCCGTACACCTACGACGCGCGCACGCCGCTCCCGTACAACCCGAACGGGCTGGACACCGAGGGCATCGTGCGGGCGGCGGACGGATCGTTCTGGCTGGTGGACGAGTACGGGCCGTCGCTGGTGCACGTCTCGGAGCGGGGGCGGGTGCTGGCACGCTACGTCCCCGAGGGGCTGGACCTGCGGGGCGCCGGCTACCCGGTGGTGGAGGCGCTGCCGGGCGTGCTGCTGCACCGCAAGACCAACCGGGGCTTCGAGGGGCTGGCGCTGCTGCCCGGCGGCGATCTGGTGATGGCCGTCCAGAGCCCGCTCTCGCTCCCCGACCAGGACGCCGGCGAGTCCTCGCGCAACATCCGGCTGCTGCGCTTCTCGACGAAGAAGAAGGCCGTCACCGCCGAATACGCCTACCGCTTCGACCCGGTGGGCGTCGTGGACCCGGGCGAGGACGACACCTCCGAGCTGAAGGTCTCCTCCGTCGTGGCGATCGGCCGGGACACCCTGCTCGTCGAGGAGCGCACCGACCGCACGGCGCGGCTGCACCGCGTGACGCTGCCGCGCGGTGCCGGGATCCTGGGATCGCGCTGGGACGCCCCGGCGGCCTCCCCGTCGTACGAGGAGTTGGCGGACCCGGCGGCCTCCGGCGTCCCGGTGCTCCGCAAGAGCCTCGTCGTCGATCTGGGGACGGTGCCGGGCGTGCCCGGGAAGATCGAGGGCGTGGCGGTGACGGGGCGGAGCACCCTGGCGCTCATCAACGACAACGACTTCGGGACGACGGACGGGGCCGGCGCCTTCGACGCGCGGGGGCGGCTGGTCGACTCCGGGATCAGGACGACCGTGACGACGGTCGAACTGCCGCGCCCGCTCGCGCACTGACGCCCGCTCGCCTTCCCCGGGCCGCCCGGCTCCCCGCCCGGCGGCCCGGTCGCGTCCGCACGCCCCCGTTCCCGCGCCGCGCCGTCTTCCGCCGCCCGCGCCGCGCCCGTACGGTGGGCGCGCACACCGCCCCGGCCGGACATCGAACACACGATTCCGATCAACGGACGTGCGTGCGAAGCGTGTTCCTCCGTCCCCCCACAGCCAGGAGTACACACATGGACCGCAGAAGGATCATCCAGGGCACCGCGGCGACCGTCGCCGCGGCGCTGCTTCCCGCATCCGTCCGGGCCAGCGCGGCCCAGGCCGGCGACACCGACTACCCGACGGCCCACTGGGCCCCCGCGTCGGCCTCCAACTACACGGTCTCCTCGCGCCCCTCGGCGTACCCCGTCCAGTACGTGATCATCCACGTCACCCAGGAGACGTTCTCCGACACCGTGGCCATCTTCCAGAACCCGGCGAAGCAGGTGTCCGCGCACTATGTGGTGCGGTCCTCGGACGGCTACATCGACCAGTGCGTCCGCGAGAAGGACATCGCCTGGCACGCGGGGAACTGGGACTACAACACCCGCAGTATCGGCATCGAGCACGAGGGGTACGTGGACCGGCCCGCGTACTTCACGAACGCCCTGTACGAGAAGTCGGCCCTGCTGACCGCCTCGATCTGCGACCGCTACGGCATCCCCAAGGACCGGGCGCACATCCTGGCCCACTCCCAGGTGCCGGGTTCCGACCACACGGACCCGGGCACCCACTGGGACTGGGTGCGCTACATCCGGCTGGTCAACCTGCTGAGCGCGGGCTGACCCCGACGGTCGAACCTCCGAACGCCCTTGACCCGCAGGGCGGCTGACCACCAGTCGAGACAGCGGCGACCGTGTCCTTGACGGCGCCACCGGGCGGGCCGAGACTGACGGGGACGGTCACGACTGTCAGCGCCGCGCGCACGGGTTCCCGTCCGCGCGGTCATCGGCCCCGGCCCGCTGACGGGCAACCCTTCGGCCGCGATGGGGTGCTCCGGGTGACGACCGGGTCCTGTCGGCGCGACAGGACAAGCGCGGCCCCGCCTCCCGCGGGCCCCGACGGCAGGACCGGTGGGAATTGCCCAGGATCGGATTGACGAGGCGCCTGCACATCGATCTGCTGCGCGTCGCCAGCGCCTCGTAGGCGTCCGCGCCCCGGGGTCCGCCCGGCCCGCCGTCGTCCCGGCCGGCCGGACCGCCGCCGATCCGCCCCGCGCCGGCCGGCCCGCTCCGTGAGCGGACGGCCACCGGCCGGCCCTGTGCGCCCCGTGCACCCTCACGCGGGCGCGGTCGTCCTTTTCCCGTCCCGCCGCCCACGACGCGGCGGCGGCTCCGTCGTCCTCCGGACATCCCCCAGGAGAGTCATGCCCGAAACAGTCTCGCGCGGCCGCGGTACGACCGGAACGTCCCCGCGCACCCCCGCCCCCGCCCTCTCCCCCGCCCGCGCGGCGGGACTGCGACCCCCGTCGGGCATCGCGTCGCCGCGCTTCCTCAGCCGGATCGGCGTCGGTCTCGCGGGCGGCTTCTATCCCGCGCCGCACCGCTACGAACTCTTCCTGTCCGCCGGCTGTCCGCGCTCGCTGCGGGTCTCGATCACCCTGGACCTGCTCGGCCCGGGGCAGGGCGTCACCACCACCCTGCTGACGCACCCGGCCGCCTCACCGGAGGGCTTCGCCGCGCTGCGCGGCGCGTACGAGGCGACGGTGCACCACTACGACGGCCCGCTGACCGTCCCCGCGCTGCGCGACCGCTGGAGCGGACGCATCGTCAGCAACCACACCCCCGACATCCTGCGCGACCTCGCCGGGCCGCTCACCGGCCACGGCCCGGACCGCCCCGCCGCGCTCACCCCGCCCGCCCTGGTCCCCGACATCGAGGCGCTCCGCGAACTGCTGGAGCACGGCCTCGACGAGCCCGGCGGACGGGACGCGGTGCTCAACGCACTGGAGCGCCGGCTCCCGCTGCGGTCGTACGCGCTGGGCGACGGACTCACGGCCGCCGACGTCGACCTCTGGACGGCCCTCGTCCGGCCGGGCGTCTCCGGCGCGCTGGGGGCGCACCCCCGGCTCCGGGCGTACGTCCGCCGGCTCGGCGGGCATCCGGCGTTCCGGCGGGCGTACGGGACGCCGCTCACCGCCGCCTGAACGGGGCGTCAGCCCGCCTCGGCCGCCGAGGGGTAGCGGACGAAGAGGACGCCCTCCACCGCGCCGTCGGGCGCGCCGTAGACATGCGGCACGTCGGCCCGCCACCGCGCGCTCGCACCGGGACCGACGGTGCGGGTGGCGTCCGGCGGGCCGACGACGGCGGTACCGCTCAGGACCATCAGGCTCTCCCGGGTCCCGGGGACATGGGCGCGGGACTCCTGGACCGCGCCCGAGCGGATGCTGACGCGGAAGACGTCGGTGACGGCCGATCCGTCCTCGTCCTCGTAGCGCTCCAGCAGAACGGCGGTGACCGCGCTGCCGGACACCGTGGTGCGGGCGGGGCCGGGGCCGGCCGTCGCGGGCGGTTCGGCCAGGGCGGCGCTGAGGGGCAGGCCGAGCGCGGTGGTCAGTGCGTACAGCGTCTCCAGGGTGGGGTTGCGCGAGCCGCTCTCCAGCTCGGACAGCGTCCCCTTGCCCACGCCGGACCGGCGGGCCAGCTCCGACAGGGACAGCTCCCGCTCGCGCCGCAGCGCCCGGAGCCTGCGCCCCACGTCCTCGTTCAGCCCCATCGGCCCGCACCCGCTCCGCTGTTCCCGGTTGACGGGCGTCGGCCCGCCTCTCTAGTGTTCCACAAACAGAACGTTCCGTATACGGAACACCGTGCGGAGCCCCCTGCCGGGCCCGGTCCTCCTCCCGACTCAGGAAAGCGGCACGCTCATGCTCGCGCTCACCCGTATCCGCTCGGCCGCGCCGCCCTCGGCCGTGGCCGCCGGACTGATCGCCGTCACGGTCGGGGTCACCAGCTCCGCCGCCCTGGTCTTCACCGCCGCGAAGGCGGCCGGTGCCGACGAGCGCGAACTCTCCTCGTGGATGCTCGCCCTCGGCATCGGGCTCGCCTGCACCAGCATCGGACTGTCGCTCCGCTTCCGCGCCCCCGTCGTGACCGCGTGGTCGACGCCCGGGGCCGCGCTGCTGACGACCGGTCTGAGCGGGGTCTCGATGCCGCAGGCGATCGGCGCGTTCGTCTTCTCCGGGCTGCTCATCCTGGTCAGCGGGGTGACGGGGTGGTTCAGCCGGCTGATGAGCCGGATACCGGTGCCGCTGGCCGCCGCCCTGCTGGCCGGGGTGCTCTTCCGGTTCGGCACCGGGCTGTTCAGCACGATGCACGGGAGCTTCGCGGTCGCGTTCCCGATGTTCACGGCGTATCTGCTGGCCCGCCGGCTGCTGCCCCGGTACGCGGTGCTGGTGGCGCTCGCCGCCGGGGTGGCGGCCACGGTCTTCACCGGCGGCTGGAAGCTCGGCACGGTCCGGCTCGCCCTGGCCACCCCGGTGTTCACCGCTCCGGAGTTCGACTGGAAGGTCCTCGTCAGCGTCGGCGCCCCGCTCTTCGTGGTCACGATGGCCTCCCAGAACCTGCCCGGCGTCGCCGTCCTGCGGGGCTCGGGCTACGACGTGCCGGTCTCCCCGCTGATGACCTGGACCGGGGCGGCCAACGCGGTCCTGGCGCCCTTCGGGGCCTTCGGGCTCAACCTCGCCGCGATCACGGCCGCCATCTGCACCGGCGAGGAGGCCCACCCCGACCGCGACCGCCGCTTCCTGGCCGCTGTCTGGGCCGGTGTCTTCTACCTCTGCGTCGGGCTCCTCGGCGCGACCGTCGCCTCGCTCCTGGCCGCGATGCCCCATGAACTCGTCCTGGCCATCGCGGGAATCGGCCTGCTGGCCACCATCGAGGCGTCGCTCGTCTCGGCGCTGTCCGATCCCTCCTCGCGCGAGGCCGCCGTGGTGACCTTCCTCGCCACCGCCTCCGGGGTGACCCTGCTCGGCATCGGCTCGGCGTTCTGGGGGCTGCTGGCCGGCCTGGTCACCACGCTCGTCGCCACGGCCGGACGCCCGCACCGCACCGGCCGGGCGACCGCCCCGGGCCCCGTACCGGACAGGGCGCCTACCCGCTAGCGGGCAACCGTGGAACGCGGTTGCACGGCACTGCGGCACCGCGATGGGATGACCCCATGCAGAAAGCGGTTTCCCCCCTCTCCTCCGACCCTCTGGCACCCTTCGACCACCTCGACCACCGCTACCGCGGCGAGAACCCGGTCCGCACCCTGGGCCATCTCCTGCGGCCGGACCGGGGGCGGCTCGCCCTCGCGGTCGCCCTCTTCGTCGTCAAGCACAGCCCGATCTGGCTGCTCCCGCTGATCACCGCGACCGTCCTGGACGTCGTGGTGCAGCACGGACCGGAGTCCGGGCTGTGGAAGTCCACCGGTGTGCTCCTCTTCATCCTGGTGATCAACTACCCGCTGCACCAGTGGTACGTACGCTGCCTCGGCGGCAGCATCCGGCGCATGGGCACCACCCTGCGCTCGGCGCTCTGCCGGCGGATGCAGCAGCTCTCCATCGGCTACCACGCCCGGGTCAGCTCCAGCGTCCTGCAGGCCAAGGTGGTCCGCGACGTGGAGTCGGTGGAGCAGATGATGCAGCAGAGCGCGGACATGGGACTCGGCGCCGTCGTCACGCTGATCGGCGGCCTCGTCGTCATCGGCGTCCGCGTCCCGGCCTTCCTTCCGGTCTTCCTCGTCGTCGTCCCCGCGGCCGGTTTCCTGGTGATGAAGCTGCGCTCCCGGCTGCGCAGCCACAACGAGTCGTTCCGCCGCGAGGTCGAGCAACTCTCCTCACGCGTCGGGGAGATGACGACGCTGATCCCGATCACCCGGGCGCACGGCCTGGAGCGCACCGCGCTCGGCCGGGTGGACGGCTCGCTGCGCCAGGTCTTCGTGGCGGGGCTGCGCCTGGACATGGTCAACGGCCGGTTCGGCTCGCTGGCCTGGGTCATCCTCAACACCCTGGGGGTGCTCTGCCTGACCGGTTCCGCGCTCGTCGCCTACCACGGCTGGATGCCGGTCACCCCCGGTGACGTCGTCATGCTCAGCGCCTTCTTCACCGTGCTCACCGGCTCGGTGACGACGCTGCTTGGGCTGGCCCCGATCCTCACCAAGGGCCTGGAGTCGGTCCGTTCGGCGGGCGAGGTCCTCCAGGCCCCGGACCTGGAGCAGAACGCGGGCAAGGCCCAGGTCGACCGCGTCACCGGGCGGATCGACTTCGAGGACGTCGGCTTCGCCTACGACGACGCGGAGCCCGCCGTCAGCGGATTCACCCTCTCCGCGCGCCCCGGCGAGACCATCGCGCTGGTGGGTGCCTCGGGCGCGGGCAAGTCCACCGTCCTCAACCTCCTCATCGGGTTCATCCGGCCGACCTCGGGCCGCATCCTGCTGGACGGCACGGACATGGCCGGACTGGACCTGCGCAGCTACCGGCGGTTCCTGTCCGTCGTCCCGCAGGAGTCGATCCTCTTCGAGGGCACCATCCGCGACAACGTCACCTACGGCATGGGCGACACCGACGAGGCGACGCTGATGCGCGCGCTGGCGGACGCCAACGCGCTGGAGTTCGTGGAGAAGCTGCCGCTGGGCCTGGACACGGTGGTCGGCGAGCGGGGCGCCCGGCTCTCCGGCGGCCAGAAGCAGCGGCTGGCGATCGCCCGCGCGCTGATCCGCGATCCGCGGGTGCTCGTGCTGGACGAGGCGACCTCGGCGCTGGACAACCGCTCCGAGGCGCTGGTCCAGGAGGCCCTGTCCCGGCTGGTGCACGGCCGGACCGTGTTCGTCGTCGCGCACCGGCTCTCCACCATCCAGGGCGCCGACCGCATCGTCGCGATGCAGGGCGGCCGGATAGCCGAGGTGGGCACCCACGCCGAACTCATCGGCCAGGACGGGGTGTACGCGGGACTCCAGCCCGCGTGACGCCCTCGACCGGCCGCGCCGGGACGGCGGGCGCCGCGGCTCACCAGTCGTGGAGGCTGCCGTCCCGGAGGCGGTTGACCGGCAGATAGGCCCGCTCATACGGGTGCGCGGCGGCCAGTTCCTCGTCCAGTTCCACCCCGATGCCGGGCGCCTCGCCGGGGTGCAGATGCCCGTCGGTGAAGGTGTAGGCGTGCCGGAACACCCGCTCGGTGAGGGCGTTGTGGCCGGAGTACTCCTGGATGCCGAAGTTGTGGATCGCCAGATCGAGGTGGACGGCGGCGGCCATGCCGACCGGCGAGATGTCCTCGGGGCCGTGGACGGCGCTCCTGATCTGGTACTGCGCGGCGAAGTCGAAGAGCTTGCGCAGCGGGGTGACCCCGCCGAAGTGGGTGACGGCGGAGCGCACGTAGTCGATCAGCTGCTCGGTGATCAGCGTCTGGTAGTCGTACACCGTGTTGAAGACCTCGCCGACGGCCAGCGGGGTCGTGGTGTGCCGGCGGACCAGGCGCAGCGCCTCCTGGTTCTCGGCCGGTGTGCAGTCCTCCAGCCAGAAGGGGCGGTAGGGCTCCAGGTCCTTGCCGAGCCGGGCGGCCTGGATGGGGGTGAGGCGGTGGTGCGCGTCGTGCAGGAGCGGCAGTCCGGCGCCGAACTCCGCGCGCACGGCCTCGAAGACGGCGGGGGTGTGGCGCAGGTAGGCGTCGGTGTCCCAGTCCTCCACCAGCGGCCGGGTCTGCTGGTGGGCGACGGCGGCGCCGCTGTCGTCCCGCTGGTACACCCCGTACACGGCCTTGAGCCCGGGGATGCCGGTCTGGATGCGCACGGCGGGGTAGCCCTCGGCCAGTCGGGCGCGTACGGAGTCGAGGAGTTCGGCGATGTCCCGGCCGTGGGCGTGGCCGTACGTGGCAACGCGCTCGCGGCTCGCCCCGCCCAGCAGTTGGTAGAGCGGCAGGCCGGCGGCCTTCGCCTTGATGTCCCACAGGGCGACGTCGACGGCGGCGATCGCGGCCATGGTCACCGGGCCGCGCCGCCAGTAGGCGCCGCGGTAGAGGTACTGCCAGGTGTCCTCGATGCGGTGCGGGTCGAGGCCGGTGAGCAGGGGCGCCACGTGCTCGGTAAGGTAAGCGGCCACCGCCAGTTCCCGCCCGTTCAGGGTGGCGTCGCCGAGACCGGTGAGACCGTCGTCGGTCGTCAGCTTCAGGGTGACGAAGTTGCGTCCGGGGCCGGTGACGACGACCTTCGCGTCGACGATCTTCATGCGGGTTCTCTTTCGGTGGCGGGCGGCCGGTCCCCGTTCGGCCCGTGCCGCCGTCGTGGCGGTCACGCTATCAAGCGTGCCCCGGCCGCCCGCGCCCGCCGGAACGGGGCGGGGCTGGGCTCCGTCCCGGCAGGGCCGGAACGGAGCCCAGCGCGGCGTCAGCCGCAGGTCGTGCCGTTGAGGGTGAAGGCGTCGGGGTCGCCGCCCGGCGCGCCGGTGGCCTGGAAGCCGAACGAGACGGTGCCGCCCGGCGGAACGGCGCCGTTGTGCCCGGCGTTCTTCGCCGTCACCCGGGTTCCGCTCTGGGTGACCGTCGCGTTCCAGGCGTTGGCGACCTTCTCGCCGCCGCCGAAGTCGAAGCCCAGGGTCCAGCCGTCGAGCGGGGCCGTCCCCGTGTTGCGGACCGAGACGTCGGCGGTGAAGCCGCTGCCCCAGGACTGGCTCACCCGGTACGTGACCGCGCAGGAACCGGCCGGTCCGGGGGTGCCCGTGGGGTCGGGCGTCGGGGTCGGGGTGGGCGTCGGCGTCGGGTCGGGCGTCGTGGTGGGGTCCGGTCCGGGTCCGCTGCCGTCCGGCGCGCTGCCCCACTGCGGTGCCGTGCCTTCCAGCAGGACCATGTGCGGGGCGTCGACCGGGGTGGTGCCGGGGGTCGTGGCGGCGCTGGGGTAGGACCAGTCGTTCGCCGGGTTCCAGGCGCCGGCCGAGGTGATCCGGAACTGCACCTCCTTGCGGTACGCGGACTGGCCGGCCGGCGCGATGTCCGTCCCCGAGCAGTCCACCGTGACGTGGTAGACGTCGCCCTGGTCGTGGGTGGGTCCGGTCACCTTGCCGCACTGGTTGTAGTTGGTGGTCAGGCTGATCATGTCGGGCGTGACGCCCGGCTCCAGCGTGAAGTAGTAGCGCACGGAGGCGTCGGTCAGCGCGCGGGCCGGCCACGCGGAGCGGTTGAGGACGTACGCCTTGACCTCGGTGAACGTGCTGCCCGCGGCATTGACCGAGGCCTGGACGGACGTCTCCGGGCCGTCGGGGGTCTCCGGCTTCGGGAAGTCGGCCAGCGGGGCCCCGCCGTACTCCTTGTAGAGCCGGGCCAGCGCCCCCGTGAAGGCGGCGTTGTAGTCCGTCGCGACCTCGTTGTTCGTGTAGTTGGCGCGGTCGTCGGTGTACGCGTCGTTCGCCGCGCTGGGTCCGCCGACCAGTGCGCCGTACAGGGTGTGCCGGCTCTCGACGGGGTTGTTCATCTGGTCGGTCCAGGAACCGTGGGCGGTGCGGTGGTGGGGTTTGGTCGGCGGGTTCTCGCCGAAGCCGACGACGTAGCTCGATCCGCGCGGGTTGTCGCCGAGGGCGTAGTCGATCTGCCGGACCGCGAAGTCGTGGTAGCGGGCCTTGCGCACGGTGTCGCCGGTGAGCCAGTCGGAGTAGCTGAGCGCCACGAACGCGGTGTTGGCGGCGTAGCGCAGGGAGCCCCAGCTGTCCAGCACGGCCTGGCCGCCGGGCGAGTAGGCCACCCGCTGCCCGTTGACGCCCACGGTCCACCAGTCGAGCCAGCGGTTGGCGTCGTCGACGTACTTCTGCTTGCCCGTCAGCTGGGCGAGCAGCACATAGGCGCCGTACGAGCTGTCGTCCCAGGACAGGGTCCAGCGGTAGGAGCGGGTGCTGCTCTGCGGTTCGGTCGACAGGCCGTCGTAGGCGGCTTCGGCCTTGGCCAGGTACGCGGCGTCGCCGGTCGCCCGGTAGAGCCAGATCGCGCCCCAGACCAGCTCGTCCGCGTAGCCGCTCCAGGAGTTGTAGTAGCCCTGGGCGTCGGTGATGCAGGCGCTGTACTTGCCGCGGTGGGCGTCGGCGAAGGAGTACAGCTGCTTGGCGTGGGTGAGCAGCTTCGCGGCGTACGCCGGATCGCTGTCGGCGAAGACCATCGAGGAGGAGGCCATCGCGGCGGCGGTCTGCCCGGCCAGGTCGCTGCCGGGGCAGGACGCGTCGATCTTGTAGGCGGGCCGCGCCATCGGCATCACCTCGGCGGGGCCCCACCACTTGTGGTCCTCGCCGCCGTTGCCCACCTGTCCGTAGAGGACGTCGGGCGCGGGGTGCGCCTTGATGAAGTAGTCGTTGACGAAGCGCAGGTTGTTCCGCAGGTACGTCAGCTGGCCGGAGGCGGCGTACGCGTCCTCCTGCTCGACGCCGCCCCAGGCGAGCATGGTGGCGGAGAAGGCCATGGGGAGGCCGAACTTGACGTGGTCGCCGGCGTCGTACCAGCCGCCGGTCAGGTCCAGGCCCACGTCCTTGCCGTCGTCGAGCGCGGAGTCGCCGCGCCAGCCGACCCGGTTGGAGTCGGGGAGCGTGCCGGACTGCTGCGCCTCGTAGAAGAGCAGCGACTTCTGGAGCGCCTCGCCGTAGGCGAAGGCGGGTGCGGCGGAGGCGTGGCCGGTGAGGGAGAGCGGCAGCAGGAGGCCGGCGCCGAGGGCGAGGACCGTGGCGACGACACCGGGGCGGCGGAGGCGCGGGGACGGGCGACCGGCGGACGGCCGGGGTCGTCTTCGCGGCACGGGGAGGGGGAACAGGCGCAACGGAACGGTCCCTTCCGGACGTCGGTGGGGTGGTGACGGTGCGGGGATCTGGTCGGGCTCGGCTCATGGGAGCGCTCCCACGTTTGTCGTACGTGTCGACGGGGCCCTTGTCCGGGTCCCACTGGATGAGGGTGTTGCGCAGGTTCCCGGTGTCGGGCTCGACCACGGCGCCGAC